>DASUTR010000097.1:0-2706 GCA_036374535.1 Polyangiaceae bacterium | reverse complement strand
GCTCGTCGCGCTCGACGCCGAGATCGTCCCACCCGCACTCGGCGCCGAAGCGACGCGCGAGGTCGAGCTCGCGCTGCTCGTGGCCACGGGCGATCAGCTGCTCGCGGCAGGCGACGTGGAAGCGGCGCGGGCCGAGTACGTTGCGGCGCTCGAACGCGCTCCGCGCCACCCGGAGCTCGTGCGCATGGTCGCCGAGATCGACGCGGCCGTAGGCGGACGCGGGGAAGCGGCGCTCGGCATGCTCGTCGAGAGTCTGCCCGCACACCGCGCCGGGCTCGTCGGCGCCGAGCTTCTGGCGAGCGTCGGCGATCTCAACGGCGCGCGCGAGGCGATCCGCGAAGCCGTTCGCGACGAGCCGTTCGCGCCTCTCGCTGCGCTCGCGTACTGCCGTCTCGCGGCGCTCGAAAAGACGGCGCCGGATCGCCGCGCAGCGCTCGACGTTGCCGTGGCGCGCGCGCCGGGCCTCGCCGAGCCGCGCTGGTCGCGGCTGCTCGCGCGGCTCGACGCCGGCGACGTCGAGGGCGCCATGGCGGACGCCGAGCACTACGAAGCGCAGCACACGGGCTCGAAGGCGCGCCACGACGCGTGCAAGCGCGCGGCGCGCGCCTTGCTCGACAGCGGCTTCGTTGCCGAAGCCGGGCGGCTTTTCGAACGCGCGCTGCGCTACGCGCCCGACGACGCGTCGGCCACGGCCGGACTCGCGCGTGCTCTCATGGAGGCGGGCAAGCGCGGGCGCGCCGTCGCCCTGCTCGAGCGCGCCGTCGCGCTGAGCGAGCGCGTGGGTCGTCCCGACGGCGACGCGCTGCTCGACCTCGCGCGGCTGCTCGCCGACGACCTCAAGGATCTGCCCCAAGCCATCGCTCGCGTGCGCGAGGTTTCGGCCTCGTCGGAACGGATGGTCGAGGCGCGCCGGCTGGAAGCGCTGTGGCGGAGCCGCATCGGCGATCTCGCCGGCGCGTCGCTCGCGTACGCTCGCATGCGCGAAGGCGTCGAGCTCGGCGCGCGCACCGATTCACGCGCGGCCGAATGGCTCGTCGAAGCGGGCCTCTTCGAACGCGACGTGCGAAAAGAGATCACCGCCGCCGAGCTCCACCTCGGCGTCGCCCTGCGTCTCTCGCCTCACGATCCCATGATTGCCGCGCGCTACCGCGAAGTCGCGGGGGAGCTCGCCGAGAAGCTCCGGCGTGACCGAGCGGCGTCCCGCGCGGGCAGGGCCTGAAGCGGCAACGGCCGCCGCCGGGCCTTCGCTGCTCTGCAGGTTGTGATTGCGTTCCCGCTAGGCGGCGCGCTCTCGCCTCACGTCGTCGACGAACGCCGCGTGCCAGGCGCGTACGGCGACGTCTACCTCCGTAGCGGGAAGTACGGCGGAAAGCGCGAGCGGCGAGCTTGCGACGTGAACTGCGGGGCAGGGGAGCGCGGCGAGCGCGAGCGCGAGCGTCGCGGGCTCCGAACCCGCACCCACGCCGACGAGGCTCACGAGTCCGAACCCGGGCTCGCTGCTCGCGCCGGCCCCGGCAAGCAGGGCCCGCGCGCGCTCGGAGTCGGGAGCATTGGCGAGCGGAACGACGCCGGCACAGCGGCCGCCTTCCACCCAGAAAGACCGAAGCTCGAGCTCCGCTTCGCTCGCCGCGGCGAGGAGGGCGTTCGTGCGCTCGACGGGCGCGCTCACGAAGAGGAGATTCTTCTCGCCGACGACGGCGCGCTCGTCGTTCGTGCGACGCTCCGGCACGACGCGCGTCTCTCGTCCACCCCGGGGCTCGGCGAAGTCGGTCGTGCGGCGCGCGAGAATCGTGATGCGGTGCTTCTTCGCCCATTCGACGGCGCGCGCGTTCAGGACTTTGGCGCCGCGTTCGGCCATTTCCTGCATCGTGTCGCAGTCGATTTCGGGTAGGTGGCGGGCGTCGGCGACGACGCGCGGATCGGCGCTGTAGACGCCGTCGACGTCGCTGTAGATTTCGCAGCGAGCAGCGTCGAGCGCCGCGGCGAGCGCCACGGCCGTCGTATCGGAGCCTCCCCGCCCGAGCGTCGTGATCTCCCGGCGGTAGCTCATGCCCTGGTAGCCGGCGACGATGACGATGCGTCCGCGCGCGAGCTCGTCCTCGATGCGAAACGGCCGTACCTCCACGATACGCGCGTCGAAGTGCCGATCGTTCGTCAAGATGCCCGACTGCGAACCGGTCAAGCTCACGGCGTCGCCGCCGCGCGCCCGGATCGCGATCGAGAGCAGCGCCATGCTCACGCGCTCGCCGGTGCTGACGAGCATGTCGAGCTCGCGGCGGGGCGGTTCCCCGATCGGGTCGACTCCGCCGCGCGCCGCCGCGCGCGCGAGCTCGAGCAGGCCGTCGGTCGTCTTGCCCATGGCGCTCACCACGACGCACACGTCGTGCCCCGCGCGCTGCGTCGCCATCACGAGGTCGGCGACCTTGCCCAATCGTTCGAGATCCGCGAGGGACGACCCACCGAACTTCTGCACCACGCGCGCCATGCCGACGACGCTACGGGGCCTTCGGCCCCCCGGCCAAGAAACGAGCGCGGCTCAGTGAGGCGGCTCGACGAGGGCGAGCCCGAAGCCCCCGACCGCCCAGAGCCGGCCGCCGGCCCAGAGCAGGCGTTCGACTCGACCGAGCTCGGGCGCGGCGTCGGGATCGACGGGCGCCGAGAGGGCAAGCCGAGCGATGACTTTCGCGGAGCCCGTGAGCGCGTCGA
>DASUTR010000096.1:0-9795 GCA_036374535.1 Polyangiaceae bacterium | reverse complement strand
CGGCGGCCGTTGTCGAAGAGGGCATCCACCGCTTCTTGCAGCATGCGCCGCTCGTTGCGGATGATGATCTCGGGCGCGTTGAGCTCGAGGAGGCGCTTCAGACGGTTGTTGCGGTTGATGACGCGACGATAGAGATCGTTGAGATCGCTCGTCGCGAAACGGCCGCCGTCGAGCGGAACGAGGGGACGGAGATCCGGCGGGAGCACCGGAATCACCGTGAGCATCATCCACTCCGGACGGTTGCCGCTGCCGCGGAAGGCTTCGACGACCTTCAGACGCTTGGCGAACTTCTTCTTCTTCGCTTCGCTCGTCGAGGCGATCATGTCGGCGCGCAGCGACTCGGCGAGCGAGTGCACGTCGACGCGCTTGAGCATCTCGAGCACGGCTTCGCCGCCCATGCCGGCCTCGAACGCTTCCTCGCCGTACTCCTCGAGAAGCTGGGCGTAGCGCTCCTCCGAGAGGAGCTCGCCCTTCTCGAGCGTCGTCGCGCGAGGATCGATGACGATGTACGCCTCGCAGTAGAGGACCTTCTCGAGATCCTTGAGCGAGATGTCGAGGATGTTACCGATACGCGACGGCAGGCTCTTCAAGAACCAGATGTGCGCGACCGGCGTCGCGAGGCTGATGTGCCCGAGGCGCTCGCGACGCACCTTGGACTGAATCACCTCGACGCCGCACTTCTCGCACACGATGCCGCGGTGCTTCATGCGCTTGTACTTGCCGCAGATGCACTCGTAGTCCTTCACGGGCCCGAAGATCTTCGCGCAAAACAGGCCGTCGCGCTCCGGCTTGAAGGTTCGGTAGTTGATGGTCTCCGGCTTCTTGACCTCGCCGTGCGACCACTCCCGGATCTTCTCCGGGCTCGCGAGCGAGATCCGCATCGCGGAAAACGAAAGCGGATCCTTCGGACGTTCGAAAAAGGAGAAAATGTCACGCATGTTCGTTCTCCTCAGTCCTCTGCTGCGGCGACATTCGCGCCGCTCTGACTGGCTTCCACGAGCTCGACGTTGAGACACAACGACTGGAGCTCTTTGATGAGCACGTTGAAACTCTCGGGCAGACCCGCTTCGAGCGCGTAGTCGCCCTTCACGATGGATTCGTACATTCGCGTGCGTCCCTGCACGTCGTCGCTCTTGACGGTCAAGAACTCCTGAAGCGCGTAGGCGGCGCCGTACGCTTCCATCGCCCAGACCTCCATTTCGCCGAGACGCTGGCCGCCGAACTGGGCTTTGCCGCCCAGGGGCTGCTGCGTGACGAGCGAGTAGGGTCCGATCGAACGAGCGTGGATCTTGTCGTCGACCAGGTGGTGGAGCTTCAGCATGTACATGACGCCCACCGTCACGTCCTGCTCGAACGGCTCGCCCGTGCGACCGTCGAACAAGACCGCCTGGCCGCTCGTCGAACGCCCGGCGCGTTCGAGCATGCCCTTGATGGACGACTCCTCGGCGCCGTCGAACACGGGCGACGAGAAGAAGAGCCCTCGCCCGAGCTTCTTCGCGAGACGCTGAACGTCCTCGTCATCCATGCCCTTCACGATCTTGGCGAGACCCTTGTCCGTCTCGTAGGACTCGACGATGCGCTGGCGGATCTTGTCGGCGCCGTACTTCTCGTCGATCTGCTTCTGGATTTGCCGGCCGAGCTCGCGCGCGCCCCATCCGAGGTGCGTCTCGAGAATCTGACCGACGTTCATGCGGCTCGGCACGCCGAGCGGGTTCAGCACGATATCCATGGGCGTGCCGTCCTCGAGGTACGGCATGTCTTCTTCGGGCAGGATGCGGCTGACGACGCCCTTGTTGCCGTGGCGACCGGCCATCTTGTCGCCCACCTGGAGCTTCCTCTTGATGGCGATGTAGACCTTCACCATCTTGATGACGCCCGGAGGGAGCTCGTCGCCGCGGCTGAGGCGCTCGATCTTGTCGCGGAAGTGCTCCTCGCGCTCGCGGATCATCGTGTCGAGATCGACGAGCAACTGCTGGATCTGATCGGCGCCCGTCTCGATCGGGATTTCTCCCCAGTACTTGCGCGGAATCGGATCGAGCTCCGCGTCCGTGAGCACGGCGCCCTTGTTGAGGAGCGTCTTGCCCTTGTCGTCCACGAGCTTGCCGCTCGTGGTCTTGCCGACGAGCACGCGCTGCATCTTGTGGAAGAAGGAGTCGCGGAGGATCTTCACCTCTTCGTCGCGGGTGCGCTCGAGCTTGGCGCGCTCCTGATCCTCGATGGTCCTCGCACGCTCGTCCTTCTCGGTGCCCTTGCGCGAGAAGATGCGGGCGTTGATCACGATGCCGGAGACGCCCGGCGGGACCTTGAGCGAGCTGTCGCGTACGTCGCCGGCCTTTTCGCCGAAGATCGCGCGCAAGAGCTTCTCTTCGGGCGAGAGCTGGCTTTCGCCCTTCGGCGTGATCTTGCCGACCAGGATGTCGCCGGGCTTTACCTCGGCGCCGATGCGCACGACGCCGGCGTCGTCGAGATCCTTCAGGGCCTCTTCGCCGACGTTCGGGATGTCCTTCGTGATCTCTTCCTTGCCGAGCTTCGTGTCACGAGCGACGCACTCGAACTCCTCGATGTGAATCGAGGTGTACACGTCGTCCTTGACGATGCGCTCGGAGACCAGGATCGAGTCTTCGAAGTTGTAGCCCTGCCACGGCATGAACGCGACGAGCACGTTTTGCCCGAGCGCGAGATCGCCCATGTCGCACGCGGGACCGTCGGCGAGCACGTCGCCCGCGACCATGACCTCACCCGGACGCACGATCGGCTTCTGGTTGTAGCAAGTGCTCTGGTTCGAGCGCTGGTACTTCGTGAGGTGATAGATGTCCGGCACCTCGTCGCCTTCGCCCGACGTCGCGCGCACGACGATGCGCTCGGCATCGACGCTCTCGACGATTCCGGCGCGCTTGGCGATCACGCACACGCCCGAGTCGATCGCGACGCGTCGCTCCATACCGGTGCCCACGAGCGGGGCCTCGGTGCGGACGAGCGGCACGGCCTGACGCTGCATGTTCGCGCCCATGAGCGCGCGGTTCGCGTCGTCGTGCTCGAGGAACGGCACGAGCGCCGCGGCGACGCTCACCATCTGGTTCGGCGCAACGTCCATGAGCTGGATCTGATCCGGCATGGCCATGCGGTAGTCGCCGTTGAAGCGCGAGCTCACGAGGTTCTGCTTGAAGCGACCCTTGTCGTCGATGTCGACGGTCGCCTGAGCGATGTACTTGTTCTCTTCCTCGAGAGCGCTGAACCAGTGCACCTGCTGCTTGACGGCGCCCGCTTCGACGTTGCGGTACGGCGTCTCGACGAAGCCGTACTCGTTGACGCGAGCGAACGTCGAGAGCGACGCGATGAGACCGATGTTCGGTCCTTCGGGCGTCTCGATGGGGCAGATGCGTCCGTAGTGCGTGGCGTGCACGTCGCGCACCTCGAAGCCCGCTCGCTCGCGCGTGAGGCCGCCGGGCCCGAGCGCCGAGAGGCGGCGCTTGTGCGTCACCTCGCTGAGCGGGTTCGTCTGATCCATGAACTGCGAGAGCTGGCTCGAGCCGAAGTACTCCTTGACGACGGCTCCGACCGGCTTCGCGTTGATGAGATCGTGCGGCATGAGCGTATCGATCTCTTGCGAGACGCTCATGCGCTCCTTGATGGCACGTGCCATGCGCACGAGGCCGATTCGGTACTGATTCTCCATCAGCTCACCGACGGCACGGACGCGACGGTTGCCGAGGTGATCGATGTCGTCGACCGAGCCGCGCCCGTTCTTGAGCTCGATGAGGTGACGCACCGTCTCGAGGATGTCGCTCGGCGTGAGCACCGTCTGATCGAGCTGCGGCTTCTGCTCTTCGGGCAGATCCCGGTAGAACTTGTAGTTCAGCTTGAGGCGGCCGACGGCCGAAAGGTCGTAGCGCTCGGGGTTGAAGAACAGGTTGTGGAAGAGCTGCTTCGCCGTCTCGAGGGTCGGCGGATCGCCCGGCCGAAGGCGCCGGTAGATCTCCATGATGGCGTCCTCCATCGTCTTCACCTTGTCCGCGATGAGCGTGTCGCGGAGGTACGGCCCGACGTTCAGGCCGTCGATGAAGAGCACGCGGAGCTCGGCAACGCCGGCCTCGCGCAGACGCTCGAGCGTCACCTCGGTGACCTCTTCGTTGCACTCGAGCAGGACCTCGCCGGTCTCCTTGTCGACGACGTCCTCGGCGCTCACCTTGCCGATGAGATCGGGGAGCTCCATCGGCAGGCGATCGAGGCTCGCGTCCTTGAGACGCTTGATGGCGGCGCGCGTGAACTTCGTGTTGCGCTTGACCACCGTCTCGGAGCCGATCTTGATGTCGCGCGTTGCGCGCTGGCCGCCGAGGAGGTCGTACTCGATGCTCTTCGCGAATTTGCCGCCCTTCTCGATGTAGACGGTTTCGGTCGAGTAGAAGTAGTTGAGGAGCTCCTGCGTGCTGTAGCCGAGCGCGCGGAGCAGCACCGTGGCGTGCATCTTGCGGCGCCGATCGATGCGCACGTAGATGATGTCCTTGTGGTCGAACTCGAAATCGAGCCACGAACCCGAGTACGGGATGATACGCGCCGAGTAGAGGAGCTTACCGGACGAGTGCGTCTTGCCCTTGTCGTGGTCGAAGAAGACGCCCGGGCTCCGGTGGAGCTGCGAGACGACGACGCGCTCGGTACCGTTGATGATGAACGTACCGGTCTCGGTCATCAGCGGGATCTCGCCGAAGTAGACCTCTTGCTCTTTGATGTCGCGCACGATGCGCTCGCCGCCCTCGCGCGTGTCGTACACCATGAGCTGGGTCGTTACCTTGATCGGCGCGGCGAAGGTCATGCCGCGCTGACGGCACTCGTCGACGTCGTACTTCGGTCTTTCGAGGTTGTACGAGACGTAGACGAGCTCGCTCGTGCCGTCGAAATCCTTGATCGGGAAGACGCTGCGGAAAACCGCCTCGAGCCCGACTTCGCGGCGTTCGCGCGGCGCGAGATCGGACTGCAGGAATTTCTCGTAGCTCGACTTCTGGATGTCGATGAGATTCGGGATCTCTTCGACCGAGTCGGTCTTACCGAGGTTGGTGCGGTGGCGGAAGTTGGACTGGACCTTGGCTGCCATTGGAGTCACTGCCTCCAGGACGACGCGCGACGATCACCGGGGCAAACGGCGTCATCGCGCGTCCAAACACTGCGCGCGGCGGACGGAGTTCCGCCCGACCGCGCGACTTTCAGGATTTCACGCTCGTTCCGAACACACCGGTGCCTTCGGCTCCGGTGCTCGTCACATTGGGAGAATGAGGAAGGCAAGGGGGTCCTACTTGACCTCCACCTTGGCTCCTGCGGCCTCGAGCTTCTTCTTGATGTCCTCGGCCTCTTCCTTGCCAATGCCTTCTTTGACGTTCTTCGGCGCGCCTTCGACGAGGTCCTTGGCTTCCTTCAAGCCGAGGGCCGTGATCTCGCGCACCGCCTTGATGACGTTGATCTTGTTCGCGCCACCGTCGGCGAGAACGACGGTGAACTCCGTCTTCTCCTCGACCGCAGCGGCACCACCACCGGCGCCAGCGCCACCGACGGCCGCCACGGCGACCGGCGCCGCGCTCACGCCCCACTTGGTCTCGAGCTCTTTGACGAGCTCGGCCATTTGGATGACGGGCATTTGGGAGAGGAAATCGACAACCTGTTCACGAGTAATTTCAGCCATGATTCTTCTAGTCTCCTGAGCGTGTCCCTTGAAATTTTGACGTGGTAGCTCGGGCTTACCGCCTAGCTACCCTGATCTTTTCGTTCTTTGGCGCTGAGCACACCGACGAATTCACGCGCCGGCGCGTTGAGCAACATGACCATTCGCTGCGCGGGCGCGATGAGCGTCGCGAGCAGCATGGCCCGCATCTCGTCCTTGCCCGGCAGGGAAGCGAGCTGGGTCTCGACCGCCTTCGCGTCGAGGACCTCGCCGTCGAGAAGCCCGGCCTTCACCTTGAGCTTCTCGTTCTCCTTCGTCGCGTCCTTCACGATCTTCGCGGCCGCGCTCGGCTCCTCGAAGCTCCAGGCGACGCCCGTCATGCCGCGGAGCGGCGCGTCGAGCTTCTTGGCGTACGGCTTTTCGGCAATCGCCTTCTTGACGAGGGTGTTCTTGACGACGCGGTACTGGACGCCCTTCGCGCGGAAGGTGTCGCGAAGCTTCGTGACCTCGGCGACCGTCATGCCCGTGGGGTCCAGGAAGACCGCCGACGTCATCTTTTCGAAGCGCTCGCGCAGGCTCGCGACCGTCTCGGCTTTTTCGCTGCGGTTCATCAGTTCTCCTCTTCGCCTTCCGACACGACGGTCGAGGGTTCGATACGAACGCCGACGCCCATCGTGGTCGTGAGCGTGATGCTGCGCAGGTAGATGCCCTTCGCCGTCGGGGGCTTCTTGGCGACGATTTCCTGGAGCAACGCCATCGCGTTCTCCGTGAGCTGCTTGTGGTCGAACGATTTTCTACCGACGCGGCAATGAACGATGCCTGCCTTGTCGACGCGGTACTCCACCTTGCCCGCTTTGGCGTCGCGAACGGCGGCCTTCACGTCGAAAGTGACCGTACCCACCTTGGGGTTCGGCATCAGGCCGCGCGGACCGAGCACGCGACCGAGCTTACCGACCGCGCCCATCATGTCCGGGGTCGCGATGACTCGATCGAAGTCCATGAAGCCTTCGGAAACCTTCTGCACGAGCTCGTCACCACCCGCGTGGTCGGCGCCGGCTTCCTTCGCTTCCTTCTCTTTGTCGCCCCGCGCGAAGACCAGCACCTTCACGCTCTTGCCGGTGCCGTGCGGGAGCACGATGGCGCCGCGCACCATTTGATCGGCGTGCTTCGGGTTCACACCTAGCCGCACCGCGACGTCGACGCTTTCGTCGAACTTCGCGAACGACGAGTTCTTCAAGAGCCCGATCGCCGCCTCGACGGTGTAGCGCTTGGAGCGGTCCACCTTCGCGACCGCTTGGGCCATGTTTTTCGTCAGTTTCGTTGCCATCTTTACCTAGCGTCTTTCGACTCCTGGGATGCGGTCGGAAACGCCTCCGAACGGAAGCGCCGCCGCTCCAGTACCTGGATCAGCCGACGTCGACCCCCATGCTGCGCGCCGTTCCCGCGATGCTGCGGGAGGCTGCTTCGAGGTCCGTCGTGTTCATGTCGGTCATCTTCTCTTTCGCGATGGTGCGAATCTGCTCCCAGCTGAGCTTGCCGACCTTGGTCTTGTTCGGCTCTTTCGAGCCCGAGCCCGGCTTCTTCGAGCTCGGCAAACCGCACGCCTTCTTGATGAGGACGCTCGCGGGCGGCGACTTCATCACGAACGAGTACGAGCGGTCCGCGTACACGGTGATCACGACCGGGAGGATCGTGTCGCCGAGCGGAGCGCTCCGCGCGTTGAAGTCCTTGCAGAACTGCATGATGTTGACGCCGTGCTGGCCGAGGGCCGGGCCGACGGGCGGCGACGGATTCGCCTTGCCAGCGGGGAGCTGGAGCTTGATGTAGGCGTTGATTTTTTTCTTTGCGCTCATGTCAGTTTCTCGCGGCTATCGCTTTTCCACGTGGGCGAAGTCGAGCTCGACCGGCGTCGGCCGGCCGAAGATGCTCACCATCACCTTGAGCTTTTGCTTGTCGGGCTTCACTTCCTGAACGGTGCCCGAGAAGTTCGCGAACGCGCCGACCACGACGCGAACCTCGTCGCCTTCCTGGAACTGGTGGCGGGGCTTCGGTTTGACCGCGCCCTCGATGATTCCCTTGCGAAGATCCTCGATGTGCGGGCTCTTCACTTCCTGGGGCCGCTGGTTGCCGATGAAGCCGGTGACCTTCGGCGTGTCCTTGACGAGGTGCCAGGCGTGCTCGCTCATTTCCATCTCGACGAAGACGTAGCCGGGGAAGCTCGTCTTGGTTTTGACGCGCTGCTTTCCGTCGCGCGTCGTGTCGGTGATGGTCTCCGACGGGATGAGGATTTCGCCGAAGCGCTCCTCCATCTTGTGCTGGCGGATCCGCTCCTGAAGCGCGGATTTTACCTTCGCCTCGTAGCCGGAATAGGTGGTCACGACGTACCACTTCTTCTTCGAGGCGGCCGCCGCCTGGGCTTCTTCCTCCCGCTCTTCGGTCTGAAGTTCTTCGGTCATGCGCCGTACACCAGGGTGGTGAGAAATCCCCAAAAACGGTCGAGAATGGTGACGTAGACGGTAGCGATCATGCTGGCGACCACCACGACGAGGGTGCCGTTCAGCACCGTTTCGCGCGTTGGCCAGGTGACGCGCGTGAGCTCGGCGGCCACGTCGTCCGCCCAGCCGCGAATACCTTCCTTGCGATACACCTGAACGACGCCGACGGTGCTGAGGACGAAACCGGCGACGTACGCGATGTTCTCGCGCTTCTCTTCGTCATATTGGACGAGCTGAGGGACGGCGCGCACGGCGTCCGGCCACTCCGCGAGCAGACCCCAAGCCACGACGAGCAGCTTGGCAGAGACGTAGGCAGCCAAAATTGCGGCGGCGAAGAACGCGGCGTGAACGTAGCGGGCCGCACCGAACCCGGTCGTGCCTTCCTGGGGCGGCTCGTCCACCTCGACCGAAGCGGACGTCTCCGTTTCGGCCGCGACGGGGTCGTCGACCTTAACGAGGGCGTCTTCTTTCTTGTCGTCGATGATTGCCATGCTTCGTTTCTTCGTCTTCCGTCGCCGGTGGGTCGGTCCCACCTTTCTTACGATCCGATGGGGCCGGGGCCCCATCGGACACTATGCAGGGGCGGAGAGACTCGAACTCCCGGCCCGCGGATTTGGAATCCGCTGCTCTACCAACTGAGCTACGCCCCTGGAGCCGTTCCCGAGATCGAGAGCGGAGAATTCCTTGGGCTGTCCTACCTTCCTTCGATGTGCTCCGTATGACGCTTGCAGTGTTTGCAGTACTTCTTGAATTTCAGTGCTGACGAACCGTCGCGGGAGATCTTGCTCGTCTTGTAGTTTCTGTTTCCGCACGTTTCACAGCTGAGGGCGATATTGATGCGGCGGCCGGCGGACGCCGCCGAGCTTCGGGGCGCTGCCATGCCGCCGGCACCGTTACTCGATGACCTTGGTCACGACACCCGCGCCGACGGTCTTGCCGCCTTCACGGATGGCGAACCGCATCTGCTCTTCGAGAGCGACGCTCGTGATGAGCTCGATCTCCATCGTGATGTTGTCGCCCGGCATCACCATCTTCACGCCGTCCGGGAGCTTCACGCTGCCCGTCACGTCCGTCGTGCGGATGTAGAACTGCGGTCGGTAGTTCGTGAAGAACGGCGTGTGACGGCCGCCTTCTTCCTTCTTCAGGATGTACACCTCGCCCAGGAACTTCTTGTGCGGGTGAATGCTGCCCGGCTTGGCCAGCACCTGTCCGCGCTCGATTTCCTCTTTTTCGACGCCGCGCAGGAGGCCGCCGACGTTGTCGCCAGCCATGCCTTCGCCGAGCTCCTTGCGGAACATCTCGACGCCCGTCACCACGGTCTTGTTCGACTTGTCGAAACCGATGATCTCGATCTCGTCGTTCACCCTCACCTTGCCGCGCTCGATTCGGCCCGTCGCCACGGTCCCGCGGCCCTTGATCGAGAACACGTCCTCGACCGCCATCAGGAACGGCTTGTCCACCTCGCGCTGCGGCTCGGGGATCTCCGTGTCCAGCGCGCCGAGCAGCTCGCCGATCTTCTCTTCCCACTTCCCATCGCCGTTCAGCGCCGGCAGCGCCGCGCCGCGGACCACCTTCGCGTCGTCGCCCTTGAACTGGTACTTCGCCAAAAGCTCGCGGACTTCCATCTCGACCAGGTCGAGCATCTCCACG
>DASUTR010000095.1:0-8679 GCA_036374535.1 Polyangiaceae bacterium | reverse complement strand
CGGTGCGAAGAGGCGCGTGGCCGCGTTCAGCGCGACCTTCGAGACGGAATACGCGTTGCGTGGCCAGCCGCCGAGCTCGCCGCCGGCGCGCACTCGGTCGACGAAATCCTGCACGAGCTCGTCGAGCATCTCGAAGGTGAGCAGAGGGTCGAGCAGACGGCGGCGAAGCTCGGGCGAGACGTGGCCGAGCTCGCCCATGCCGCTCGACACCATCACGATGTTCGCCGTCGACGAAAGCCGGGGTCGAAAAGCGTTGGTCACGCGCACCGCTCCGCGATAGTTCGTCTCGATCGTGCGGAGCGCGACGTCCGCGTCGAAGCCGTCGAACGACGTGCCGGCGTTGTTCACGAGCGCGTCGAAGTCGGGAACCTCGGCGAGCTCTGCGAGCGCTCGGGACGGCGCTTCGGGATCGGCGACGTCGAGGCGGACGGCGCGGGCCCGTGCTCCGATTGCTCGCGCGGCGTTTCGCGCCGCCTCGAGGTCCCGCGCGGCGATGACGACGTTCCAACCACGCGATGCGAGCTCTTTCGCCGTTTCGAAACCGAGTCCGCGGTTCGCTCCCGTAACGAGGGCTTGCGCCATTTCGAGAACTTGGGGCGGGCGACCGCTTCTCGCAAGCGTTTCGGGAAACGAGCAACTTGCGCCATCAGTGGCCGACTCGGGGGGTGTGGTAAAATCCCATGGTCTTGTCGCAATCCTCCTCGGTCACGAGCCGCCGACCTGCGCGCCGTTACTTGCGCGCGCCCGTTCCCATCCATTTCCCGGCCGGGGAGCACGTGCCTGAAACGGGGTTTCACACCGAGCGCAAGCGCCTGCTCTGGGAAAGCGTCCGGAGCGCGCTCGGCTCGGGCGCACTCGTGAGCTCGGACCAGTTTCTCTACTGGGACGCGACGAACCCCCGAAAGTGCCTGGCACCGGACCTGGCCGTGCGCGTGGGAGCACCGCGCGAGCTTCTCGATTCCTGGAAGACGTGGGAGCGCGGCGCGCCGCACGTCGCCGTCGAAATCGTCAGCGATTGGGACGCGTCGGAGAAGGTGATGGGCGACAAGCTCGAGCGTTACCGTCAGGCGGGCATACCCGAGGTCGTTCGCTTCGATCCCACCGAACCCGCCGATCAGCTCCGAATTTGGGATTTGGTCGACGGCGATCTCGTGGAGCGCGACCCGACCGATCCCGAGGCACGGCGTTGCGACGCACTCGGCCTTTACTGGGTCGTACGCCACGACGCGGAGATTCGACTCACGTTGCGACTGGCGCGCGATCCTCGGGGTAACGACCTCTTGCTCACGCCCGCGGAAGCGGAACGGGCGGCAAAGGAAGTCGAGCGGGCGGCGAAGGAAGCCGAGCAGGCCGCGAAAGAAGCGGCGATGGCAGCCAAGGACGAGGCGCTGGCGGCCAAGGACGAAGCGCTGGCGGCCAAGAACGAAGCCCTTCGAGACAGGGACGCCGCGCTGGCACGCATCGCCGCGCTCGAAGCCGAGCTGTCGGCCAAACGTTGAAGTCGGGTCGCGCGCGGTTCGCGCTGCGCCGTGTCAGGGATCGTTCTTGGCGAGCGTTCCGAGCGCGCAGGCGCCGCTCGCCGCGCAGGTGACGGGCACCTCGAAGGCGCCGTCGGCCGTTCCGTCGCCGTCGAGATCGGCGACCGCGAACGCCGAACCCTGTGAGGCGCTGCGCTTGACCCAGCGGTATTGGAAGTACTGGGGGCTCACGAGGCGAAACCCGGCGCAGGTGAAAGCCGGATCAGCCCACTCGCCGCTCGCGCTCTGGTACTTCGCCCCTTTGACCTCGCCGAGCGACCCCGGAACTCCGAGCGAGGTGTCGGGCAGGCCGCGCGGCTTCTTCGTCACGGGATCGAGCTCGGTCGCGCAGCGCACGATGCCTTTCGCGAGCAGGACCACGTTCGCCTGCCCCTCGCCCATTTTCGCGTTCGTGAGGTACTTCTGGACCCCGTAGACGGCGAGCGCCGCGAGGACGCCGAGGAGCGGCAGGACCACCGCGAGCACGATGGCGACGACGATGAGCACCATCTTGCCGCCGCCGACCTTCGACGGGGTGGCGGCCGGCGGCGTCACGGGCTGGACGGTGAGCGGCGGATAACCCGGCGGCAAGCCTCCCGGTTCGGTCATGACCCGATGGTGCGGGCGCGCTCCCCGACGGTCAAGCGCGCCGAGGACGCGGCGTCAGCGCCCCAGGGCCTCGGCGCGATTCACGATGCGCGGCGTGAGAAAGATCACGAGCTCGCTCCGCGTATCGCTCGAACGGCGCCGCTGGAACAAGAGCCCGATGAGCGGGATGTCGCCGAAGAAGGGGACCTGGTCGAGATTGCGACCGGTGTTGCGCGTGAAGATTCCGCCGATCACCGCCGTGTGGCCGTCCATCACGAGCAAGTCCGTTTCGGCTTCGCGCTTGAGAATCGTCGGATCGCCGCGCGCAGACGTTTGGTTGAAGTCGGGCTCGTCGCGGTTGATTTTGACGTGCATGCTGACGCTGCCGTCGGCCGTGACGTGCGGCTGAACGAGCAGCTGGAGCTTCGCTTCCTGGAACGTCGTCTGGACGCCCTGTGAGCTCACCTGGGAGAACGGAATCAACGTGCCCTGCGCGATGCGCGCCTCGTGGTTGTCGAGCGTGAGCACGCGCGGGCTCGAGAGAATACGCAAGAGTCCGCTCGCCTCCGCGGCCGACAGGCGCACGGCGAGGTTCACGGTGTTGTCGATCGAGCCGAAAGAAAGACCGATCGCGCCGCCCTGCCCCGTGCCGACCGTCGCGGGCAGGTTCACGGCGAAGTTCGGGTTCGCGACGTTGTTCGAGAACGGGCTCAACCCCGCGGTCGGTGTGTTGCCGTCGCTCGCGCCGCCGACCACGCCGACGGAGTTCGGAAACGCGAGACCCGTCGGGTTGCCCGTGGCCGCCGAAAACGTACCGTCGCCGCCCCACTGAATGCCCACGTCGTGGAGGTAGCGGCTCGTGGCCTCGACGATGCGCGCTTCCACGAGCACCTGGGGCGTCTGCGTGTCGAGCGAGCGGATGAGCTCTTCGATCTGATTCAGGTTGCCCGCGATGTCGCGCGCGATGAGCACGTTCGTGCGCTGGTCGACGGCGATCGAACCGCGCTCGCTGAGGAGCGGCTTCACGCGCTCCTGCACCTCGTCGGCCTGCGCGTAACTCACGGGAATGAGCCGCGTCTCGAGCGGCGCGAGCTTCACTTCCTGCTGCCGGCGCGCGATCTGGAGCTCGCGCTCTTTCTCGAGGTCGGCGAGCGGCGCGACGCGGATCATGTTGCCCTGGCGCACCATGCCGAGACCCTTCGACTGGAGCACGACGTCGAGCGCCTGGTCCCAGGGCACGTTGCGCATCCGAATCGTCACCGTGCCGGTGACGTTGTCGGCCGTGACGATGTTCACCTGACCCACGTCGGCGAGCAGACGGAGCACGTTGTGGACGTCCGCGTCCTTGAGATCGAGATCGATACGGCGGCCTTGGAACGCGCGCTGCTGCCCGAGCACGGTCGGCGTGACGGCGCCGGCGTCGGCGGGCGGGGCCGAGCGCTCCACGTACCCCGATTTCGCCTGCATGCCCTCTTCCACCTCGAGCAGGCCCTGCATGCCCTTTTCGACGGAAACGGTGCGCACGCGCCGTGCGATCCCGCCGTCGCGCGCGACGCCGCTCTGCGATGAGTGTTGCTTTCCGGGCTCGAAGAACGACCAGACGAGCTCCGTGCCGCGGCGCTCGACGCGGTGGGTCACGCCTTCGGCGACCTCGGCCTCGAGGATGACGCTGCCCGCTTCGCGCGGATTCGTGTAGCTCGACACCGCCGTGACGCGACCGCCGAGACTCGACACGTCGAGCGTGCGCGTGAGCTCTTCGGGCACGCTCGCGCCGTCGATGACGAGCGTCGGGCGCTCGGCGTCGCTCTTCGCGCGGAAGTTCGTGCTGTGCGAGAGTTGAACGACGACGCGATCGTCGTCCGTTCCGCGCTCGAAGCGTACGTCCATCACGCGCGCTGGGTCGCTCGGGTTCGCTCTGGGCACGATCGTCTTCGCGGGTTCCTTGGCGAGACCGGCTTGTTTGGGCGCGAGGCGAATCACGAGGTCGGTGCCGTTCGTCGTGACGGCGTATTCGGACTCCTCGAGCAGCGTGACGAGAAAGCGCGTCGTGTGTCCGCCCTTGACCGCGAACGACTGCGCCATCACGCCGCCGACGACGCCGACGCGGTCGGTGATTGCGGGCGTGGCGTTCGCGAGCGTAGCGTTCGGCACGTCGACGATGAGCCGCATTTTCGGCTTTTCGAGGCGCGCCGTGAACGTCGGCGGCTCGGTGAACCTCACGACGATGCGCGTTTCGGTCTCGCTCGTCCGCTCGATCGCGACATCGGTCGCCTTCCGGGACCCGGACCCGGCGGAAAATGCCGGAGAGGCGAAGAACGCGGCCGAAAGGACGAGCAGCGCCGCCCGCGGGAGCAAGTGAGTCCTCATAGGAGCGCTCGAAGCGTATCGGTTCACCATCGAAACGAACAAATTCGCTGCAATGGAGCGCTGCTCGTCCGCCATCGGCGCGAAGCGCTCGCTCTCCGCCTGCCTCGACCGAAGCCCACACGATCGTTGGGACGACCGCCGCCGGCTGCCCTCACCCGACGAATGTCGCAGAACGCTGCGGCCGACTCCGACCGGGACGATTCGCTCGAACCGGCGTCATCCGCCCGTAACCACGCCACCTTCCGGCCTCAAAGGGATCACCTTGGTCGCGGCCGGCACGTCGGGGTTGTTCGGGTCTTCGCGCACGAGCACGACGTCGCCGTCGCGAATGCGGTCGAGTCGCCAGTTGAGCTCGTATGTCGCGCCGCTCGCACCCGCGAGCTGCACGACGTCCGCTCGACCGACGAAATCGCCGCGCCGCACGACGTGCCCCTTGCCCGAGGGGTCGACGAGCATGGCGCGCGCCGGCTCGAGTCGCGTCACGATGCCGATGAGCTTGAGGTCGTCCACCGAGAATTCGGCGAGGACGACCTGGCGCTGCGAGCGCACGCTGCGCTGCGCCTCTTCCGCGAATTTCTTGGCGTAGGGCCGGAACGGGTCGCGGCTGCGCTCGGTCTCCGTGAACTCCGCTTCGGGGAATTCGCGGCGAGCGGGCGGCGCGGCGGGTACCGCCGGCGGTCCCGCCGAGGGCGCGGCAGAGCCGGCCGAAAGCGTCCTGTTCGAGCGATCCTGCGCCACGTCGTCCTCACAGCCGGCGAGCGCGACGGCGCCGAGGAGCCCGAATCCCACGAGAGCGCGGCGCATCAATGCCCCCCTGGCTGCTGCTGCATCGCCTGACCGCGCTTGTCGCCGCTCTCGCTCGGTCCCATCTCCTGGACCCCGCGGAAGGCGGTCGCGAGCGTTTCGGCCTGCACGACGACGTCCTCGCCGTGGACGGCGGGCTTCGTGAGCGTCACGTTCTCGAGGTTGATGATGCGATCGAGCTGGCTCACACCGTAGAAGAACTTGGCGACCTGGTGATAGCGCCCGACGAGCGTGAGCTTCATCGGAACGCGGGCGTAGAATTGTTCGGTCACTTCCGCGTTCGGCGACCAGGCCGCGAGCTGCACGCCGGAAACGTTCGCGACGTTCTGAATCGCGCTCAGGAACGCCGGATACTCGCTCGCCATGGGCAAGACTTTGTTGAGCTCGCGTTGCCGCTGCTGCCGCTCGGTGAGCTCGGCGAGATCTTTCTGGTAGGCGAACTCGGCCTTGCGCGCCTGCGCGAGCTCTTGCCCGAGTTGCGTTTCCCTGGCCTTGGCGGCCTCGATCTCGCTCGCCAGCGTGCCGTAGAACACGACGTAGTACGCGACGCCCGTGAGGCCGAGCAGGGCGAGGGCGACGCCGATCTTGGCGACCGTGGGGAGGCGTCCAAGCGAATCGCCGGCGGCCATCAGTACTTCACCTCCGCCTCGAGCGAGAACCGCACGACCTCGACGCCCGTGTCTTGGTCTTTCTCTTGTTTACCGGGCAGGAGCACCACGTTCGCGAAGTAGTCCGAGAGGTTCATGCGGCGCGCGAGCTCGCTCACGTCCTCGCCGTCCTTCGCGACCCCCTCGAGCTTCACCTTGCGAGCCTGCTCGACGAAGCTCGTCACCCAGAGCCTTCGCGGATCCCAGTTCATGTTGAAGACCGCGAGCGGGTTGTCGCGGCGCAACTGGCTCAGCTTGTCGGGAGGGACGCTCGGACCTCGGCCGGGCGTGAGAATGCGGGCGAGCTCGAGCAGCACGGCGGTCGGTCCGGTGCGCGCTGCCTGGAGCTTTCCGATCGCCGCTTCACGGGCGCGGAGCTCTTCGAGCTTTTTCAGCACCTCGGGGTGATTCTTCACGCTGTTCTTGGACTGCTCGATCTGCGCGGTAAGCTCGGTGTTCCTGCGCTTCTGATCCTGGAGCTCGGCGTCCTTGATGCTGTGGAACACGATGAGACCGCCGACCTCGGCGATGAAGGCGACCATCACGGCGACGAGCCAGAGCTGACTCTTCTGGGGCGAGGACTCGACCCGGCGCTTTTGCGCGAGTAGGTTGATCTTGATCATACGCGCGCCTCCCTCTCCCTGCGGAGCGCGAGGCCGAGCGCGACGGCGAGCTGCGCGGCGCGCGTGGTCAAGACGACGGAGTCGACTTCCTTCGCTTCGATGAAGACCTTCTCGGTGGGCGCCCACGCCTCGACCGGGACGCGCGAGCGGCGCTGGATGGCGGCGCCGAGAGCGGCGAGGTTCGCCGTGCCCCCCGTCACGTAGATGCGCGCGATTTCGGCTTCGCCGCTCGTCGCCATGTAAAAGTCGAGGCTGCGCTGGATTTCCGCTGCGATCGAGTCGGACACCGCCTCGACGATCTGCACGACTTGCTGCGGCACCATGCCGGCTTGGTTCGGTTCGCGCGGGTCGGCGTTACCGCCGCACTTGTACGTCTCGGCTTGGTCGAACGGCACGTTGAGCTGCCGCTGGATCTCTTCCGTGATGACGTTGCCGCCGTTCGCGATCTCGCGCGTGAACGCGCTCACGCCGTTGGAAATGATGTTGAGCGACGACAAGCTCGCTCCGACGTTGATGAGCGCGATCGTCTGATCCTGGGGCAGACCTCGCGAGTACTCGAACAGATTCTGGACGGTGAAGGCGTCGATGTCGCAGACGACGGGCTTGAGCTTCGCAGAGCGCGCGAGCTGCGCGTAGTCTTCGATCTGGTCGCGCTTCGCGGCGACGAGCAAGAGATCCATCTGGCTCGTCTCGGGGCGGCGCCGGAGCACTTGGTAGTCGACTTGGACGTCCTTGATGTCGAACGGAATGTGCTGCTCGGCTTCCCACTGGATCTGCTCGTCGAGCTGCGCCTGCGTCATCATCGGAGTCGTGATCTTCCGGATGATCACGCTCTGACCGGAGACGCTCACGGCGCACTCCTTCTGGCGAATCTTCGCGTCCTGGAACGCGCGACCGAGGGCGTCGATGACAGCCCCCTGGTCCATCACCTGGCCGTCCACGATGGCCTGCGGGCCGAGCGGGACGAACCCGAGGCGCAACAGGCCGATTCCCTTTCGGGACTCTTTGACCTGGCAGACCTTCACCCCGGAGGCGCCGATATCGACGCCGACGAGGTTCTTACCTTCGCCCATGGCTACTCTCGAACCGCGAAATCGCGCGCGAAATTCGCGCGTACAAACTTTGGCACCCCGGCGTCCGCACAGCCAAGAAACGCGCTTCCTCGGGGCGGGCGTGGCCGTCGAGGTGGGAGTTGGTCCCCTGCCGGACCCATGACCCAGCCGGGTACTCCGTGACCCACCGTCGGGTTCGCTGTGAAGTTAAGCCCCAAAATCGCAGTCTTCTCCGTCCCGAATTGATTCAGACGAGCCGATTGAGGCGTCGTCATCCGGGTGTCTGCCGACCCACCCCTGAGACCCCCAGCATCGTCTAACTATTCGGAATTACTAGTTTTCTGAACATGGAACGGAAGCTGCTTAGTCCCACGTCCGAGGAGAACAGATTATGTCGGACGCCACACTCGAAGCCTTCGCGAAGAACAACGGCTCGGTCTTCCCCGTAGCGGCTTGGGGCCCGAGTCTCGCTCCGGCGTCTCTCCGTCCGACGGCGGCGAGCCGCAAGGCTCAGCGCCCTTCGCGTTCCGCGCGCCGTCCGGCTTCGATCTTTCCGGCGACGGTCGTCCGTCGCGAGCCGCGCACCGGTCGCGAGCCTGCGCTTCCCGCGAACGCCGCGCAACTGCTCGAGGAGTACCGCCCGCTCGTTCAGAAGATCGCGGGTGGGTTCCAGCGCCGTCTTCCCCGCCACGTTCTCCGCGAGGACCTCATCGCTGCCGGCATGGGCGGTCTCTGGGACGCCATCCGCAAGCACGGCAACTCGGCCGACGCCGGCTTCGAGTGGTACGTCCGCGTGCGCATCCGCGGTGCGATCCTCGACGAGCTACGCTCGCAAGACTGGCTCTCGCGTCGCGCGCGCGCCGCCGCCGAAGCGACCGGCCAGAGCATCCCGCCCCACGTCGTGCACCTCGACGACATGCGCGAGCCCGACCAGGCGCGTTGCCTCGCGACGCCCATGCACGGCGAAGCCGAGATCACCCAGCGTGACCAGCGCGCCGCCCTCGCTCGCGCCGTCGAGAAACTTCCGGAGCGCGAGCGTTTCATCGTCTCCGAGCACTACTTCGGCGACGTGAAGTTCAAG
>DASUTR010000094.1:0-5384 GCA_036374535.1 Polyangiaceae bacterium | reverse complement strand
GCCTACCGTGGTGCGGACGAGTTCGTTTCGCTCGCGGGTACCGGCGAGTTCTATCTTCTCACGACGTACGCCGAGGGTAGGCCGTACGCCGGAGACCTGCGCCGGCTCGCACGTACCGGTATGGCGACGGCGGTCGACATCGAGCGCATGCATGCGCTCGTCGACTACCTGGCGAAGCTCCATGCCCCGAAGCCCCGCGCGTCCCGCGCCGTCTACGCCCGCTCCATCCGCGACACCCTAGGCGGTGGCGAAGGCGTGTTCGGGATCTCCGACAGCTACCCCGATGCCGTTCCCGGAGCGCCCCTCGCACGTCTCGAGCGCATCGAGGAGCTGTGCCTTTCGTGGCGCTTCCGGCTCCGAGGGAGGGCCGAGCGCCTGGCGCGCATTCACGGCGACTTCCACCCGTTCAACGTGCTCTTCGACGACAACGGCGGGCTCGCGGTGCTCGACACGAGTCGTGGCTCGATGGGGGATCCCGCCGACGACGTGAGCGCCATGGCCATCAACTTCGCCTTCTTCGCGCTCGGTCGCCCGGGCGCCTGGCGCGACGTGCTGCAGTCGTTCTGGTACGGATTCTGGTCGCATTACGCCGCGCGTTCCGGCGACGAGGGCGTGTACGACGTCGCGCCGCCGTTTCTCGCCTGGCGCGCGCTCGTTCTTGCGAACCCCAAATGGTACCCGGATCTCGCCGCGGGCGATCGGCAGCGCATCCTCGCGTTCGCCGAGAACGTGCTCGGGTCCGGCCGCCTCGTTCCCGCCGTCGCCGACGAGTACTTCGACGCATGAGCGCGGGTATCGTCGTCTGGATCACGGGACTTCCTTCGTCGGGTAAGTCGACGTTCGCGAAGAAGCTCGCCGAGAAGCTTCGCGCGGCGGGCGCTCCTTCATGCACCCTCGACGGCGACGACGTGCGAGCGGCTGTTGCGCCGGCGCTCGGTTACAGCGCCGACCGGCGAGCGGCTTTCTACGAAATGCTCGCCGGTCTCGGCGCTCTGCTCGCGGGCCAGGGGCTCGTCGTGCTGATCCCTGCGACCGCGAACCGGCGCGCCTTTCGCGACAGGGCGCGCGAGCTAGCTCGCGCGTTCATCGAGATTTGGGTCGACACTCCGGTGGAGGAATGTGCCCGTCGTGACGCCAAGGGGCTGTTTGCGCGGGCCGCGAGCGGCGACGAGAAGGACGTTCCGGGGTCGGGCGTGGGCTACGAACCTCCGCTCGCGCCGGAGCTGACCGCTCACGGCGGCGACGACACGGAGGCGCTCGAAGCCGCTCTCGAGTTGCTCCGCTCGGCTCGCGCGCGGCTCTAGCTCGAGCTCGCGAGGACGCCGGCGAGCGTGTCGAGCGCGTCGACGGTCGTGAACACGCCGACGATCTTCTGACCTTCCACGATGACGGCCGAGCCGAGCTTCCGCTCCGCCATTTCGCTCACGACCTCGCGCAGCGGTGTTCGTGGCGGTACCGCGTAGACATCTTGAGTCATCGCTTCCTCGACGGTTACCTCGTCGGGGTTTACGTCCCGCAGCGCTTCGACGAAATGGAGATCACGCTGGGAGACGACGCCGACGAGCTTGCCGCCGTGGAGCACGGGCAAGTGTCGAATTCCGTTCGAACGCATGACGTGGTGGGCCGTAGTCAGCGATTGCTCCAACCCGATGACCTGGGGCGTGCGGGTCATGCGTTCGGCGATGGTGATGTCCCTGGGCTTCATGATGATCTCCGGCAGTGAACGAGCGTTTCTCTTTCGCTCGTCTTACCCATCGCAAGAGCCATGCCGCGTGGACGGCCGTCTCAGGGGCCCCGATTCACTGCATTGCGCTACGACCGCGAAAAACCAGCGCGTGCACGCGGGCGGAACGCAGATTCTGCGGGATGTCGTGGCCTGGGACGTACCTGGCTCTGCGAGAGCGCGAGGTTACCGTGGCACGCGACGTGCAGCACCACGGTTCAAGGAGACCGCCATGGCCGAAGCCAAAAAACCCTATGTCATCGTCGTTGGAGTCGACTATTCGGACAGCGGCGAGCTCGCCCTCACTCGAGCGTTCGAGCTTGCAGCGCAGCAGCGCCCCGCCGAGGTCCACATCTTGAACGTGATGCCGCTGAACCTTCCTCTGCTGGCGCCGGAGTTCGCCTCGAACGCGGTCTCCGCCTCCATCAACGAAGCGGCGGAGCGGCTCAGCGCGCACGTCGAGAAACGAGCGCTCGCGTTCCGCGCCTCGCGCGCCGACGACGCGCGTCTCGACGGCGTCAAAATCGTTCCGCACATACGCACCGACTCGCCGGCGTTCGAGGTGGCGCAGCTCGCCGCCGATCTCGAGGCCGATCTCGTGGTCGTCGGCACGCACGGCCGCCGTGCGCTCGCGCGCGTGCTCGTCGGCTCGGTCGCCGAGCTCACCGTGCGCCTCGCTCCGTGTCCGGTGCTCGTCGTCCGCCAGAAAATGCGTCCGGCGCCGGTGCCGAGCATCGAGCCGCCCTGCCCGCGCTGCGTCGAAACCCGCACGGCGACCGCTGGAAAGGAGCTCTGGTGCGAGCAGCACCGGGAGCGCCACGGGCAGCGCCACACCTACCATCAAGGCGATCGGGCCTCGGCGGAGACGAACATGCCGCTCATCGGCCGGATGTGAGCGTCCCGGCTTCGCACCGGCTCGAGCCGGTGGCTCTGGTCGTTCCGTCAAGGTAGCCTGTGGGACCGGATAGCCGGTCATGTCCGAGATTCAGGAAAAAAAAGCCACCATCCTGGTCGTCGACGACAACGAGCAGAACCGCGCCCTCGCTCGAGCGACCCTCGAAGAGGAAGGGTACGCGGTTCTGCTCGCCGAAGACGGCGAAAAGGCGGTCGCGGCATTCGAGGCGAGCCACCCTGATTGCGTGCTCATGGACGTGCGCATGCCCGGCGTGGACGGATTCGAGGCGTGTCGCCGGATCCGCGCGCTGCCGCATGGGGGGCGCACGCCCCTCGTCTTTTTGACGGCGCTCCGTGACGTCGACACGTTCGACGCCGCGCTCAGAGCCGGCGGCGATGACTTCTTGACGAAGCCCATCCGCCCGACCGAGCTTGCGTTGCGGGTCCGCGCCGCGCTCGAGCTCCACCGCTTGGACGCGACCAATCGCGAGTACTACGAGCTCGTGCGCCGCCAGCGCGACGACCTCATGCGCCTCGAGCTCCAGAAGGAGCGGCTCATGGCGTTCGTCGTGCACGACCTCAAGAACCCCGTGAACGGCATCGATCTCCACGCCCAGGTCGTGCTGCGCGACCGCGAGCTCTCTCCGCGCTCGCGCGCTTCCGCCGAGGGCATCCGCGAGGAAGTGCGCTCGCTGATGCGCTTGCTGCTGAATCTGCTCGACATCAGCAAGGGTGAGGAGGGGCGCCTCGCTCCCTCGCTCGCCCCCGTCGACGTGACCGTGCTCGTGAAGTCGGTGTTCGACGCGCTGGCCGTGCCCGCGCGGGCAAAAGCCATCGCGCTCGAGAGCTCGCTCGAGCCCGCGACGCTGCGCGCGGATCCCGACCTCTTGCGACGAGTCGTCGAGAACCTGCTCGAGAACGCGCTCCGCCACGCGCCCGAGGAAAGCGTCGTGCGCGTGAGCGGCGGTGCGCAGGCGCACGGTTTCGAAATTCGCGTGGCCGATCAGGGGCCCGGGGTGCCGGCGGAGCTCCGCGAAAGCATCTTCGAGCGCTTCGTGCAGGTCGAGAGCAAGGATCGCGCCGTCTCGCGGTCGGGACGCGGCCTCGGGCTCGCGTTCTGTCGTTTCGCGGTGGAAGCGCACGGCGGGCGCATCTGGGTGGAAGACGCGAGCCCGGGCGCCGTATTCTGCTTGAGGTTACCGAATGTCCCTGGCTGACGAGAGCAGTGAGCTCTTTCAAAAGCTCGTCGATTCGGCTCCCGATGCGATGATCGTCGTCGATTCGGCGGGCGTCGTCCTGCTCGTCAACGTCCAGGCGGAAGCCATGTTCGGCTACGCGCGCCACGAGCTCCTCGGCCAATCGATCGATCTTCTCGTGCCGGAGCGTTTTCGCGGCGGGCACGTGCGCCACCGCGCGGCGTTCGTCGCGAGCCCGAAGAGCCGGCCGATGGGCTCGGGTCTCGAGCTCTTCGGTCGTCGCAAAGACGGCAGCGAATTCCCGATCGAGATCAGCCTGAGCCCGCTCGAAACCGACGCGGGCATCTTGATCTCGAGCGCCATTCGCGACGTCACCGAGCGCAAGCAGGCCGAGGCGTCGGCGCGCCTCGCGAGCGATCGGCTCTTCTCGGCGGTCGAGAGCATTCACGGCATGCTCGCGCTCTACGACGCCCAGGATCGCATCGTGCTCTGCAATAGCGCGTGGCGGGCGTTCTTCGGCGCCGCCGTGCCCGGGCCCATCGTAGGCCGCACGCACGACGAGCTCGTCGCGGGTTGTCTCGCGGCGGGCACGTTCGCGCTCGGCAAGGAGACCCCCGACGCTTTTCTCGCGCGGTGCCGGGCGTACCACAAGAGTCCCGTCGGCACGCTCGATCTCCAGACGGCGAGCGGCGAGTGCCTTCGGCTGACGGAGCGCCAGACGCTCGAGGGCGGCATCGTCAGCACCATTTGGGACACCACCGAGGACGTGAAGAACGAAACAGCGCTCAAAGAGGCGCGTGCCCTCGCGGAGGCGGCGAGCTCGGCGAAGAGCGAGTTTCTTTCCTCGATGAGCCACGAGCTCAGGACCCCGCTCAATTCGATCCTCGGCTTCGCCGAGCTCTTGCAGCGCGACAAGAAGGCGCCGCTCACCGCGGCGCAAAAAGAAAAGCTCGAGTACGTGCTCAAGGGCGGCGAGCACCTGCTCCACCTCATCGACGACGTCCTCGACCTCTCGCGCATCGAATCGGGCCGCGTGATCGTTTCGCCCGAGCCCGTAACGGTTCCCGAGGTGCTCGCCGAAGTGAAGGCGACGCTCGCGCCCATGGCGGAGCGCGCCGGCGTGACGCTCTCGGTCGACACGCTTCCGCCGAACGTGCCCGAGGTGATCGCCGATCGCACGCGCTTCTCGCAGGTGCTCATCAATTTCGGTTCGAACGCCGTGAAGTACGGCAAGCGCGGGGGCCGGGCGACGCTCACCGTCACCCTGGAGGACCCCCGCTTCGTTCGCGTGAGCGTCAGCGATGACGGCCTCGGCATCCCCGAGGAAAAGCAGGACAAGATCTTCCAACCGTTCCACCGGGCCGGTCAGGAGGCGGGTCCCATCGAGGGAACGGGCATCGGGCTCGCGATCTCGAAGCGCCTGACCGAGCTCATGAACGGCAGCGTGGGATTTCGCAGCACGCCCGGCCAGGGCTCGGTGTTCTGGCTCGACCTACCGGTGAGGAACGAGAAAGAGCCGCCGTCGCCGCCGGGCGAGCACTTGGGGGTACGTCTCGGCAAAGTCCTCGACG
>DASUTR010000093.1:0-15000 GCA_036374535.1 Polyangiaceae bacterium | reverse complement strand
GAGGAAGCTCCTCATCGAGAAGAAAGTGCTGACCGATCCGATCGTGATCGTGCAGGTGAAGGAATACAACAGCCGCAGCGTCATCGTTCTCGGACAGGTGGCGAAGCCCGGCAGTTTCCCGCTCATTCCGGGGCTCACGCTGCTTCAGGTGATTTCGCAAGCGGGTGGGCTCACCGCGATCGCGAACGACGATCGGGTGAGCCTGACGCGCAAGGACGGCAAGTCGACGAAGACGGTGGTGTTGAGCGTCGATCGCATCACCGAGGGTGAGGCGCAGGACGTGCCGCTCCAGGCGGGCGACCGCATCTACGTGTACGAGCGGCTATTCTGAGCCGCTCGGCGTGAAGCGTAGCGAAACGAGCGCGCGGAACGACGGCGCCGTTACGCCGGCGTACGCCTCGCTTTCGCCGGACGGCGACGGACCTTTCGAGAGTGGCAAGCCGGAGCCGGCTGCGACAGCGAGCGAGAAAGCCGCGTCAGGATCCCACGCGAGCACGCTGCTCGCGAGCCACTCGGCCGGAAGATCCACCGCGCCGGCACCGGCGCCGGGCGGCGTACCCGCGAGACCCGGCCGAAGCCAGCCTTCGACTCCGACGCGCAGAAGCGGCGAAGCGAGCAGTCGGACGCTCGTGCCGAGGCCGAGCACGACCTCACTGCCTTTGCGCACGGAGCCGAAATCGACGGCGCTCCGAAGCCTGAGACTCGCATCGGCTCCGAAGGCGACGCGGTCGGCGAGGCCTTCGACGGTGAGTCCGGGCGCGAGCGTCACGCTGGGTGACCCGGCAAGCAGGGCCTCGTCACCGAACGGCGGCGCGAGCTCGACGCGCGCCGCGAGCGCCACGGGATCGCTCGGGCGTCGCCCGAAAGCCGTCCAGTCGACGCCGACCCGCGGGTCGCGCACTGCGGCGCTTCCGAGCGGCGGCGCGTGCTGCGACGTGACGCCTTCGACGCCGGTGCCCTCCTGATACGGCACGAACGGGAGCTCGGCGAACGTGCCGAAACCCTCGCCGAGCCCGAAGCCGACGCCGAGCGTTACGGTGGTCGTGGCTCGCACGACGTGCACCTCTCGACCCTCGGGGGCCGGCGCCGGCACGACGAGCGTTACGGGCTCGAGCGCGAACCCCGTCGCGAGGAGCAGCGTCGAAGCCTCGGCCGTGAACGGGCGCGCCGAGCGAAGCGTCACAAAGTGCGTGGCGTGCGTCGGCATCCAGAGCGCGTCGGCGTCGAAGCAGGGCGAGACGCTCGCTTCGGGGCTGCACGGTTCGGGCTGGGCGCGGGCGAGGTCCGGCGCCGCGAAGATGGCGAAAGACAGCGCGAGGAGCGGCGGTCCCGGGCGCTTTCGCATGGCGCCACTCTACTTCGATCGCCGAGGACCCTCCCGTAGTATCAAGCGCCGCATGTCAGAAGTGCTCTCGGTGAGCTCCCCGCTCGTGCTCGGTTCGGCGTCGCCGCGCCGCCGTGACATCCTCGCCGGTCTCGGGATCCCGTTGCGCGTTGCGCCGGCGAACGTTCCGGAGACGGAGCTCCCGAACGAATCGCCGCTCGCGTACGTCGAGCGCATCGTTCTCGAGAAGCTGCGTGGCTCGGTGCCAGCGCTCGCGTCAGGAGCCGGTGGCGCACTGCTCGTCGCGGACACGATCGTCGTGCTCGACGGCGACGTGCTCGGAAAACCCGCCGACGTCGCGGACGCCGTGCGCCTGCTCGGCCGGCTCGCAGGACGGACGCATCGCGTTTTCACGCGCTACGCGATCGCCGCCGCCGGAGCTCCTCTCGAGCCCGTCGCGGCGCGCACGGTAGAGTCGAGCGTTACGCTTCGCGCCGCGTCGGCGGCCGAGATCGAGGGCTATGCGCGCACCGGCGAAGGCCTCGACAAGGCGGGTGCGTACGCCATTCAGGGCATCGGGGCGTTTCTGGTCGCGCGCATCGAGGGCTCCTACACGAACGTCGTCGGGCTGCCCGCCTGTGAAGTCGTCGAGGATCTCCTGCGTACGGGCCTTCTCGAACGGTTTCCGTGACGCCGCTCGAGAGCGTTCGGCGCCGCGACGCGCTGCTCGTCGTGGGCGTGGCTTTCGCCGCGCGTTTTTTGATCGTGCTCTACGCGCACGGGCGCTTCGGACCCGCCGACGACGGCACGTTCTACCACGTCGTCGCGTCCCGTATCGCGCAGGGACTCGGTTACACGTGGCTGTGGCCCGACGGAGCCGTCACGTACGCGGCGCACTATCCCGTCGGGTATCCGGCGCTCGTCGGCGCGGCTTACGCGGCGTTCGGCGCGCACGCGACGGTGGCGATGCTCGTCAACGGAGCGTTCGGGGTGCTCGCGGCCTTCGCCGCGCATCGGCTCGTCGCGGGCAGCGCGCCCCGTCGCGCGGCCCTCGCGGCAGGTTTGTTCGTCGCGCTCGAGCCTGCGCTCGTTTTCTACACGCCGGCCCTGATGACCGAAGGCGTGGCCGGAGCGCTGTTTCTGGCGGCGGGCAGCGTCGCCGCGGCGCCGCTTCCTCGGCGGCCCTTCGTTCGGTCCGCGCTCTCGGGCCTCGTGCTCGGGGTGGCGGTGTTGGTTCGGCCCGAGCTCTTGTTGCTCTCACCCGTGCTCGGTCTGGTAGCAGCGCGCGGTCTCGGCCACCGGCGCGCCCTCGCGAGCGCCGCGCTCGTCGCCGGCACGACACTCTGCGTGTGCGCCCCCTGGACCTTGCGCAACTGTGCGCGTCTCGAGCGCTGCGCGCTCGTGAGCGTGAACGGCGGCTGGAACCTGTTCATCGGCAGCTCGTCTCTCGGCGACGGTGGCTGGGCGCCGATCGAGCGCATCGGCGTCCCGGAGGAATGCCGCACCGTCTACGCGGAAGCGGAAAAAGACGTGTGCTTCGGCCGCGCAGGCCTGCGCGCGATCGGCGCCGCGCCGTTTTCGTGGCTCGCGCTCGTTCCGAAAAAGCTCGGAGCCACGTTCGACTACGGAACGGCGGCGGCACACTACCTCTCCACTTCGAACCCCTCGATCGTCCGAGAGCGGGAGAAGGTCGCGATTGGAGCGCTCGAGCTCCTCGGGCAGCGCCTTCTGCTTCTGTTGGCGCTCGTTGCGGTCGCACGCGTTCCCGGGCCCCGGCCGCGCGCCCGCGTGGGCGTCGTGGCGGTCTCGGCGGTAGCGGTCTTCCTGCCCATGGCTTTCATCGGCTGGGTCGGGCTCGTCGTCGCCGCGGGCCTCCTCGGCCGTCGGTTGCTCGGTTTGCCGGTGGTGTTGCTCGCGATTTCGGTCGTCGCGATGACCGCCGGCGTGCACGCGGTTTTTTTCGGCGCCTCCCGCTACACCCTCGTCTGCCTGCCGGCGCTGGCCGCCCTCGCCGGAACCGCGCTCGGCCGATCGTTTGACAGTGCGGCTAAAGTGGCGGGATAATTCGGTTTCCGATGCCGCTCATCGAAACCGAGGAAGCCGCGCGGCGCTTGGCTCGCGCCATCGCGAGCGACGTGTCGCTCTACAACGAAGAGAAGATCGTGCGGGGGATCGAAAACGACTCCCTGTTCGAAGAGCTCGGCGAAGAGATCGAGGAGGGCCGCGCGCTCTACAAGAGCCGCGTCTCACCGGATCTTTACAACCGGAATTTCTACGATCGCGCCCTGGTCGACATCCTCATCAAGTCGAAGGGGCACGTGAAGAGTAGGATCTGGTAGCGGCGCGCGAGCGCACGCCGATCGAGGACGCTCCCCCCGTGCGCTTCGTGCTCGCCGCGGGCTCGCCGCCCGAGCGAGTAGACAAGGCGCTCGCTCGGCTCTTGCCAGGCATTTCGCGCAGCACCATCCAGCGCTGGATGAGCGAAGGGCGAGTGCTCGTCGGGGGTACGCCCTGCCGGCCGCGCGACTCGGTGGCCGAGGGCAGCGTGCTCGACGTCGACCCTGGTCCCGCGCCGGCGAGCGCCGCGGAGCCCGATCCGAGCGTCGTGATCGAGGTCCTCTACGAAGACGCCGAGCTCGTCGTCGTGAACAAGCCCGCCGGGCTCGTCGTGCACCCGGCGCGCGGCCACCGGCATGGAACGCTCGTGAACGGGCTCCTCGCGCGTCCGGGGTTCGTGTCGGCCCCGGCCGATGCGCGCGACCGGAGCGGCGCCCTGCGGCCCGGTATCGTGCACCGCATCGACAAGGACACGAGCGGAATTCTCGTCGTCGCAAAGACCGCGCGCGCGAGAGAGAGCTTGAAGGCGGCACTGTCCGCCCACGATGTCGAGCGCCGTTACGTGGCGCTCACCCTGGGCGTACCACGTGCGAAGACGATTCGAACCACGTACGGCCGAGATCGGCGCTCACGCCTCCGGTTCACCTCGAAGCTACGCGAAGGCAAGCCCGCCGTCACGCACGTGAGCGTGCTCGAAACGTTCGCCGCGCGCGCGGCGCTCGTCGAGTGTCGCCTCGAGACGGGACGCACGCACCAGATTCGCGTGCACCTTTCGGAACAGGCGCGAACGCCGCTGCTCGGAGACGTGCTTTACGGTCGCACGCCGAACGACCCGGAGCTGGCGGCGATTGCGGCAACGCTGGGTCGCCAGGCGCTTCACGCGGCGGAGCTCGGTTTCGCTCACCCGGTTTCCGGAGCGATGCTGCGGTTCGAAGCGCCGCCGCCCGCGGATTTCCGCGTGGCGCTCGAGGCGCTGCGCGCGCTCGGCCGGCGCTAGTACGAAAGGCCGCGCCGCCTCAGAGCTTGAGCGCCGAGCCGAAGCGCTTCTTCAGCGCGTCGCGGCCGGCGGCGCCGAAATCGTTGCCGAACATCTCGAGCGAGCGCACGCCACCGAGGCGGCTCGAGGCAGCGAGGGCTTTCGCGCCGGAGTCGCCGATCCCGTTGGCGCTGAGGTCGAGCGTCTTTACGGAGGCGAGCGAGTCCGCGCCGGCGAGCGACGCGGCGCCGGAGTCGCCGATGCCGTTCCCCGAAAGCGCGAGCACGGCGAGCGAGCGGAGCCGCGTCGAGCCGGCGAGCGCCTTGGCGCCCTCGGGACCGATCTCGGAACCGAGCAGGAACAGCGAGCGGAGCTCCCCGAGGTTCGACGAGCTCGCGAGCGCCCTGGCTCCGTCGAATCCGATGGGGTTCATGCTGAGGTCGAGCGACACGACGGAGGTGAGGAGGGGCGAGGCGGCGAGGGCCTTTGCTCCGTTCGGACCGATTGAGTTCCCGCTCAAATTCAGCACTTTGAGCTGCTTCCAGCCGGTCGCACCCGCGAGCGCGCTCGCGCCGGGATCGCCCATTTCGTTTCCCGCGATTTCGAGCTGGTGCAGGCCCCCGAGCCCCGAAGACTTGGCGAGCGCGCGCACACCGTCCGCGCCGAGCTCGTTGTCGCTCACGTCGAGCGCCGCGAGGCCCGAGAGCGCGTTCGAGCCGGCGAGCAGCTTGCCGAGACCGGCGCCGAACGAGCGGCCCGCGAGATCGAGCCGCGCGACGCCCTCGAGAGAGTCTTTCGTAAGGCGCGGCTTGAGCGCGGCGAGCGACGACGCGTCGGAAAAACTTTCGGTCTTTCCCTGCGCGCCGGCGAGCGCGCTGTCCGCCTCCGACCCGATCCCGGACGCTTCGGCCCCGCGGTCCGCGTTTGCCGGCGAGCTCGCGTCGCTCGGGCCCGTGCCCGCTGCGCTTTCGGTGCCCGGCAGGGCCGCCTGCCCGCCACCGCAGGCGACGAGCGCGAGGGCGAGCAGCGAGCGCGCGGGCCGTGGGCGCATGGGGCCGGATACTAACATCGTTAAGCCGGAGGCGGTTCCTCGCTTTGGCTCGCGAGCCGCTCGGGGAAGCGCGAGCGCAGGATCGCGAGCGCGGCGAAGCCGACGGCGACGGCCCACCAGAGCGTCGCGAAGCGGATGAGGATCATGGCGCCCGTCGCGTCGCCCTGGGACACGCCGCCGAGCCGAACGAGCTGCTCCTGAATCATGCCCTCGGCGACGCCGAGGCCGCCGGGAACGGGGATGAGCGCGCCCGCGAGCGTCGCCGTCGAGTAGAAGAACACGGCCACGCCGAGGGGAACGGGAGCCGAAAAGCCGCGCAGTAGCACGAAAAGCGCGACGCCTTCCGCCGCCCACGCGATGACCGAAAGCGTGGTCGGCCAGAGCAGCGCCGCGGGGCCGGCGACGATGCGCAGACTTCCGAGCGCGACGCGCATGCGTGGAGCGAATCGACCGAGCGGCCCTCGACGCGTTTCTGCCCAAGCGATCGCGCTGCGGAGCGGACGCTCCCAGACGACGAACAAAAGTCCTACGGCGCAGGCGAGCGTGCCCGCGAGCGCCCAGCGCAAGCCCCCTGCGAACGCGCCGCTGCCGATCACGATGAGCACGATGACACCGATGGCGTCGGTCAAGCGCTCGGCGACGACGATGGGGGCGGTGCGCTCCGCCGGCACCCCGTGCGTCTTCGCGAGCACGGCGCTCTTGAATACTTCGCCCACTTTTCCGGGCGTGATCGTGAGGACGAAGCCGCTCAGGAAGACGAGCAGGCTGTCGATGGTGCCGATGCCGCGCACGTCGAGACGGCGGAGGTAGTATTGCCACTTCGCGAAGCGGACGAGATAGTTCGAGGAAGCCAGGGCTAGCGCGAGCGCGAAGGCGCTCCAGCGGAAGCGCTCCAGGCTCGAGCCCAAATCGCGCACGCCCGTGTAGAAGACGAAGAAGCCGTACACGGCGACGCCGAGCAAAACGGCAAGGAGCAGCCGGCGGACGAACGGCGTCATCGAGTCGCTCGGTTCATCGGCGCCGCGCTCGTAGGGCGAGGTGAGCGATGGTCGCAATGATCAGGACGGCCGCGAGAACCACCACGAGCGCCGCGGGGACGGGCAAAACGCCACGAGCCGCCCCGGGCGGCGGTCGCTCGACCACCACGCGGTCCACCGATCCCGACGGGGCGGGGATCCCGACGAACATGCTCGGCGAGGCCAAGTGAGGCAGGCCTTACACGCGCGGTTGACGGCCTGCAACCGTCGCGAAAGGATTCGCCTGCCGTGGCCCTTCCGATGACGACCGTGACCGATTCCGAGGCGGACCTTCTCGTGCGCTGCGAGCAGGCGTGCCGGCGCCTCAAGGAGCAAATCGCTCGGACGATCGTCGGGCACGAGCCGGTCGTGGACGCCCTGCTCGTAACGTTGCTTTCGCACGGGCACGCGCTGCTCGTCGGCGTTCCGGGTCTCGCGAAGACCTTGCTCGTCTCGAGCGTCGCTCAGGCGCTCGACCTTTCGTTCGGACGGGTCCAGTTCACCCCCGACCTCCTGCCCGCCGACATCACGGGCACCGACGTGCTCGGTGACGTGGAAGAAGCCGGCCGGCTCCGCCAGAAGATCGGCTTCATGCCCGGTCCGATTTTCAAGAATCTCGTGCTTGCGGACGAGGTGAACCGCACGCCGCCGAAGACCCAAGCGGCGCTGCTCCAGGCCATGCAAGAGCGCTGCGTGACCGCAGGCGGCGTGACTCACCCGCTGCCCGAGCCGTTCCAAGTTTTCGCCACCCGCAATCCCATCGAGCAGGAAGGTACGTATCCGCTTCCCGAAGCGCAGCTCGACCGATTCTTGCTCGAGATCCACGTGAGCTATCCGTCGGAAGCGGAAGAGCGGGAGATCGCGCGGCGCACGACCTCGGGGCCGCTGCCCACGATCGAACGCGTGGTGACGGTTGACGAGCTCCGCCGACTCGGCGCGCTCGTTCCGCGCATTCCCATCACGGACGAGGCGCTCGACCTTTCCGTGCGATTGGCGCGTTTGTCGCGGCCTGGGGCTGCCGACGTACCCAAACAGGTCACCGACTACGTTCGCTTCGGAGCGGGGCCGCGTGGCAGCCAGGCCCTGGTTCTCGCAGCGAAAGCCCGTGCCGCGACGCGCGGCGAAGCCGCCGCCGACATCGAGGACGTCGAAGCACTGGCCCTTCCGGCGCTCCGGCACCGCCTGGTACTGAGTTATCGCGCCGACGTCGACAACGTGTCGGCGGCGGACGTCGTCGACGCCATCTTGCGCCGAGCGCGAGGCTGATCCTTTTCGCATGACGGACTCCGGCTCGCATGCCGACATCAAACGGCTGATCATCGAGACGCTCGATCTTCGCGGACGCACCGAAGACGACATCGACGACGACGAACCGCTCTTCGGCGGGCGTCTCGGCCTCGACTCGCTCGACGCTCTGGAGCTCGCGGTGGCGCTCGAAAGTCGCTTCGGCGTGGCCGTTCCGGACGGCGAAGAAGGCCGGCAGGTGTTCGCCTCGGTCGCGTCCATTGCGCGCTACGTCGCTGCGGGCGCTAAGCTCCCGAAGTGAAGCTCGGTACACCCCACGATCCGCCGCCCCCTGAACGCGTCGTCGTCACGGGTGTGGGCGTGGTCTCGGCCTTCGGCGCCGGTGCCGAGGCCACCTTCCGCCGTTTGATGACGGGTGAACGGGCGTTCGGGCCGGTGCAAGGATTCGATCCCAAAGACGCGCGCTGCCGATTGGCCGCCGAAGTTCTGGACCTGGATATCGCCAGCATCGCACCGAAGGCCGAGCGCGACGCCTGGTCTCGCACCGACGCGCTGGCGTTCGTCGCAGCGCGCGAAGCGCTCGCCGCGGCGCGGTATGCGGGTGGACGTCTCGGCGTCGCGCACGCAGGCACCACGGGCGCGATGCTGGAAACCGAGCACGATTTGTTCGCGCCGCCCGCGGCCGCGTTCGAGCCCGGACGAGCGCTGCGGTTTTTGACCGAACCCCTGTGCGCGACGACGGAGCGCCTCGCCCGGGTGCTCGGCGCCGGCCCTCTGCGCTCGACGGTGTGTGCCGCCTGCGCGAGCAGCGGGCTTGCCCTCGTTCAGGCGATGGATTGGGTGCGCCGCGGCGCCGTCGACCTGGCGCTCGCCGGCGGTGCGGACGCGCTCTGCTCGCTCACCTTCTTCGGTTTCGAAGCGCTCGGCGCGCTCGATCCCGAGCCGTGCCGGCCGTTCGACAAGGCGCGCCGCGGGCTCAGCCTCGGCGAGGCGGGAGCCTTCCTGGTGCTCGAGCGCGAGAGTAGGGCGCGGGCGCGCGAAGCGCCGATTCTCGCCATCCTGTCGGGAGCCGCGACGGGCGCGGAGGCGCACCACGTGACGCACCCCGAGCCGAGCGGCAAGCGTGCGGCCGCGCTGATTGGCGCGGCGATCGCGTCGGCGGGCCTCGAACCGCGCGAGATCGACTACGTGAACGCACACGGAACCGGAACGCTGCCGAACGACCGCATGGAGGCGAAAGCGTTGCGAGCGGCGCTCGGCGAGTCGTCGCGCGCGTTCGTCTCTTCGTCGAAGGGGCAGCTCGGTCACACGCTCGGCGCGGCGGCGGCGCTCGAGGCGGTCATCACCGTGCTCGCGCTCGGACGAGGCGAGGTTCCGCCGACGGCGGGGCTCGAACATCCGGAGGAGGAAGCGCTCCGCCACGTGAAGGGCCACGGCGAACCCGCGCCTCTGCGCGCCGCGCTCTCGTGCTCCTTCGGGTTCGGCGGCACGGGCGCCGTGGTGCTGTTCGAACGCGCCGACGCTCCGGCCCGAGCGCTCGCTCCCGCGTCGTCGCGATTCGTCGTGACCGGGCTCGCCACGCTCGGCGCGCACGGCGCTCACGAAGGAGAAGCCGTCGCTCGCTACGCCGAGCCCGCGGCCGCCGTCGCGCCACGTCCCGCGCCAGGCGATCCGCTCGAGCTCCTCGCGCCCGAGCGCTCGCGCCGTTTCGACCGGCCCACGGCCCTGGTCACGGCGGTCGTGGAACGGGCGCTCGCGGACGCGCGCCAGGACGACGCGCGAACGGGCCTCGTCGTCGGAACGGCCTTCGGCAGTGTCGAGCGGACGGTGCGATTCATTCAAAAAGCCGTGCTCGGAGGACCGCGTGTCGCGAGCCCCGCCGAGTTTCCTCACCTCGTCGTTTCTGCCGCGTCGGGTAACGCTTCCATCTACCTCGGGCTCGAGGGGCCGGTGTTTGCCACGAGTGATCGCGAGACCAGCGCCGAAAGCGCGCTCGCCGCGGCCGTGGCGCTGCTCTCTTCGGGACAGGCGACGGCGCTTGCGGCGGGCGCCGCCGAAGCGTTCGACGCGCTCGTTCGCGCGAACCACGCACGTCTCGGTCCCGCGCCGGCGAAAGGCGAGCGCGGCGAGGGCGCTGCGTTTCTCGTCGTCGAGAGCGAGGCGGCGGCGCTCGCGCGCGGAGCTCGCGTGCTCTGCCGCGTGGCCGGTCCCCTCGCATTCGACGCCAGCGTCCCGGACGCCGAAATCCCCGGGCCGCGCGTCGCCGAGCGCGCAGTCGTCGTCGCGGGCGCGCTTTCCGCCGAGCACGAGACGCTGGTCGCGCGATCGGCGTGGGGACGCTGCGTCCGCCGCTCGGTGCTCGGCGCGAGCGGATATCACGAGGCCGCGAGTGCCTTTGCGCTGTGTTCCGCAGCCGCGCTGGCCGCGTCGGCTCGATACGATGAAGCGCTCGCCGTCGGCGGCCGTGGAGCGGTGCTTTGGGTGACGCATTTTTCGCGCTTTCGGGCGGAATCGGGCGCGGGCGGCTGACGTGTCGCCAATCGCCGTCGTCGCTTTCGGAGCCGTTTCGCCGCTGGGTATCGGCGCGGCCGCCGTCGCGCTCGGCGCCGCCGGCGACGCGCCTGCGACGCGGGTGCGTGTCGACGCCGAACTCGAGCGTCTCGGCCTTGCTCGGCCGCTCGCCGCGCGGGCGGCGCTCGAAGCGGGTGAGGGCGACAGAGCGCAGGTCCTCCTCGCCCATGCGGCGGAAACGCTCGCCCGGCGGCTCGATGGAAGCTTTCCCGCGTGGCGGCGCTGTCGCTTGCGCGTCTGCGTGGGGACCTCGGCGGGAGGCATGCCGAGCCTCGAACGGGCGCTCGCGACGCGCGCGCGCTCACTCGCTGTCGACCGGGGCCTCGCGCAGGGTGCACTCTACGATGGCCCGCTCGCCGCGCTCCGCCCGTGGTTCACCGCGCCGGCGGTGCAGGTGCTCGCGGCTTGCGCTTCTTCGACGATCGCGCTCGGGCTCGGCGCTCGTTGGCTCGAATCGGACGAGGCGGATCTCGTGATCGCGGGCGGCTACGACGCCCTCTCCGCGTTCGTGGCCACCGGGTTCGAATCGCTCGGGGCGACGACCGGCTCGGGGCTCATGCCGTTTCGCGTGGGTCGAAACGGCATGGCGCTCGGCGAAGGTGCGGCGCTCCTCGCGCTCGCTCGCGCGGCAGACGCGCCGAGCGCGCTCGGTTACGTCGAGGGATTCGCGATGACGAACGACGCCGTTCACGTCACGGCGCCGGACCCGGAGGGTAAGGGCCTCGCGCGAGCGGCCAACGCGGCGCTCGCGGACGCCGGCGTCGACGCGACGGGGATCGACCTCGTCAGCGCGCACGCGACCGCGACCGCGCACAACGATCTCGCCGAGGCGCGCGCGCTTCGACGCGTGTTCGGCGGCTCCTCGCGCGCCGTGGTTCACCCGTTCAAGGCGGTGACGGGGCATTGTCTGGGCGCTTCGGGCGCTCTCGAGACGCTCGCGGCGCTCGGCGCCCTGCGGGCCGGACTCTTGCCCGGCGCGGGCGGCGAGGGGCCGATCGAACCCGAGTTTCCGGCGCGCCTGCTCGCGAGGAACGAGCAGGGCCAGGCCCGGGCGTGCCTGAAGCTGTCGTCGGGCTTCGGCGGGTCGAACGCGGCGCTCGTCGTTCGAGCGACGCCGGGAACGGGAACGCGGACGCTCGCGCCGCGCCGGCGCCACGACGCGTGCGTGCTCGCGCTCGGCGAGCTCGTTACCGAGCCCGCACTCGACGCCGTCGCGCCGCATCGAGCGGTCGACGAGGCGCGTCTCGGGCGACTTTCGCCTGCCGGCGCGCTGGTCGCTACGGCCCTTGCATCCGCGCTCGTCGCGCGCGGTCCGCTTCCGCGCGAGCGCGTAGGGGTCGTCATGGGCACGACGACGGGGTGCCTCGAAGAGAACGAACGCTTCGATCGCGTGCGACGCGAGAGCGGCCCGCGCGCCGTCGAACCGAAACGATTCGCCCGCACGTCCCCGAACGTCCCGGCCGGAGAATGTGCGATCGCCTTCGGTTTCACGGGGCCGGCCTTCGCCGTCGGCGGCGGCGCGCGCGCCGCGCTCGAGGCGCTGCTCGTCGCAACGGATCTGATCGCGTTCGGCGACGCGGATTTCGTCTTCGCCGTCGTCTGCGACGAACTCGGCGGTGTGACGCGTGACCTCTTCAGCGCTGCCGGCGTTCCCGTTCCCGCCTCGGGCGCTCGCGCAGTGCTTCTCGGTCGCGACGCGCCCGCATCGCGCGCGCTCGATCGAGGTGCGCTTTTGTCGCTCCTCGCCGTGCCGGAGCTCACGGAGAGCGGCGAGGCGTTGTTTCGGAGAGGGCTTTCCAAGGCGACTGGAAGCTAACGAAGTCCCATTGAAACCTTCACTTGACGGGTGAGTCCTTCGTTGAGAAGGAAAACCTAGAGGCATCGTGGCGATGATCGAGCCGGTTGGCGAGCTCTCGGACGAGGAGATCCTGTCGCGCGTTGCGAAGGGCGACGTCTCGTTCTTCGAGCTCGTGATGCGCCGCTACAACCGCCGGTTGTTCCGCGCGGTGCGAGCAATCCTCAAGGACGACGCCGAGGTCGAGGACGTGATCCAAGAGGCGTACGTGAGCGCCTACGCGCACCTCGCGGACTTCTCGGGACGGGCGCGGTTTTCCACCTGGCTCACCCGAATCGCGATTCACGAAGCCTTCGGCCGGCTGCGCAAGCGACGCCGCTCGGAATCCTGGGACGCTGCGGGCAGCGAGGACGAATCGCTCATGGCTTCGACACCGAGTCCCGAGAAGTACGCGAGCGACGGCGAGCTCAGAAAGCTCTTGGAGCAAGTCGTCGACACGCTGCCCGAAACGTTCCGCACGGTCTTCGTCTTGCGAGCGGTCGAGCAGCTCAGCGTCGCCGAAACGTCCGAAATGCTAGGCATCCCCGAGGACACCGTGAAGACCCGCCTTCACCGTGCGCGCGGCCTCTTGCAGAGCCGCATCGAGGCCGAGGTCGGCGACCACGTCCCCGAGCTCTACGATTTCCAGGGAGCCCAGTGCGACGCCATCGTCGCGCGGGTCCTCGGCCGGCTCGAAGCCCTGTGCTGAGCGCATTTCGGCCGGTTCGGGCAGGAAATGGCCGCAGGCGTCTCGCCTAGGACGCCTGACCGGTGGTAGCGTCCGCCGCGGAATGCGCCGAGGCGCCTGGGCGTTTTGCCCACGAGAACAGCCATGAACCGCGAAAAAACCCGACGCCGCCCCGCTCTTTCGGGCCTCCTCGTTGTCGCTCTCGGGCTTATCGAAGTCGGTTGTGCGCGCGAGACCATCCCGAACACCGACGTCGAGGACAACGACTTCAACCGCGGCGTCGTGGAGTTTTGCGAGGACTATCGGCACGCCGTCGAGCGGCGCAACGTGGTCCTCCTGCTCAAGCTCGCCGATCCGAAGTACTACGAGGACGGGGGCAGCGTGGATACGGGCGACGATCTCGACTACGCCGGCCTCAAGACGTATCTCGAAGGCAAGTTCAGGGACGTGAAGGCGATCCGCTACGAGGTTCGCTATCGCGACGTAACGCGCGGGCGAAACGAGGAAGTGTTCGTCGATTACACGTACAGCGCGAGCTACAAGATCCCTACGCCGAAGGGAGACGTCTGGCGGCGGCGGGTCGCCGACAACCGTCTCGAGCTCAAACCCGACGGCAATCGTTTCAAGATCCTCGCCGGAATGTGAGCTCGCCCAGCGCGGCTCAGAAGTCCTCGACGATTTCGAGGACGCTCCAACCCGAGCCGCGCGCGACGAGGCGGAGGACGACGTCGTCGCCGAAGACCCGCTTCTGACCTTGCGCCGCGGCGGAGACGGGGATCCGGACCACGCGTTGGGCCGCCTCCGGGTCGAGCCCGGCGCGCGCGGCACGCTCCCTTCTTTCGCTCGGTTCCGGCTCCGTGATTTCGATATCTTCGTCACGGTAGAGCACGCTTCCCCGCAGCGCTCCGTACTCGTGGCGAGCGAAGCGTGAGAGGAAATACTCGCGCGCCGGAACCTGCCGTGAACGTGTCGTGACGGCCGCCCGCGGTGCGAGCAGCGCCTCGAGCTCGCCCGGCGATTCTTCGAGGATGGCGCGAAAGTAGGCGCGGACGGCGGTGCGCAGCGTCGCCGGATCGGTCGGCGCGCCGAGCACGATGACGCCGAGCGAGGTGCGGGCGCGCTGCGTGCGTGCCGGCAGCTCACCGGCGGGGTCGACGCTGACGCCGGGCGGGTGCTTTCCGGCGTCGGGCAACGTCGCCACGGACTCGAACGCAGCGCCTTGCGCGCTGCACGCGCAGAGCAAAGCGAAAAACCCGATTGCGCCCGTTCCCCGACGGCCCCCCGGCGCTCGGTCGTTCACAACGGCTCGACCGCGGGATCGTCGGCGCGCGTGAGCGAAACGAGCGCGCGGCCTTCCACGTTTCGAAATCCGACCGGGACCGCTTCGATCTCCGAAACCACGAGGGTGAGGTGCGTGCTGTCGATGCTCGGAATGCGAGCTTTACGCGCCGCTTCCTCACCGAGCAGCCCTTCCACGTCGTAGCGGCCCTTCAGCACGCGATACGCCATCGTACCGTTGCGGTGCACCGCGACCATGCGCTCGCCGTTCGTGACCAGAATGTCACCGGTATTCTCTTGAAACCCTTCCTCCGCGGAAAGGCGATCGACGAGCGCCACGGACGCTCGCAGCGCAGCGGCCATGGCCTCGAAGCTCGAGTGGGGGTGCTCGAGGTGGCCGGCGTCGTGCATGAACGACAAGAACAAATAGAAGAAGAGCTCGCTGTCGGTCTCGCCGCGCACGTTACGCCGCAGGAACTCCGGAAGCGCCTCGATGAGGCGCGCGCGCAGACGCTCGAACCCGCCGATGGTTCCCGTCTGCGCCCAAAGCCAGGAGCGGTAGCGGAAAGGGTGCGTGTTCTCCGTGCGCAACGCACCGACGCTCGCGTGTCGGACGTGGCCGAGGAGCACGTCGCTGCGCACGTCCTCGCTCGCTTCGGCAAGATCGATCTGTTCGCGAT
>DASUTR010000092.1:0-3928 GCA_036374535.1 Polyangiaceae bacterium | reverse complement strand
CTCGGGCTCGCCGAGGCCATGAGATCGCGCAGCCAACCCATGCAAACCGATGCATAGATTATGCATCATGCATGAATTCTGCAATCGCTCCCAAGGCGAGAGCCAAATTCACTCGGTGCGGCGCTCCCAGAAGCACCCCTCAATCCAACGAGTCTCAGGTCAGTGAAAGACCCGCCACCCGCTCTCGTAGAGCTCCAGAATGTACGTTCCCCCGCCCTGAAGCTTCAAGCGGGTAATGCGTTGCTCGCGTCCATCGCGGTCCACCGCCCGGGCTTCCCAGAGTCCGGGCTCGGGAACCGGGATGCGCTCGCTCGCCCCGTTCGGTACCGCTCGGCCGAGCAGGTCCGGCCCCCAGGCCGCGTCGCCTTCGGGCGTGTCCGGATCGAGCGTGTTGCCCCCCGCGGCGTCGATGCGCTCCGTCTTCGCCATGAAGAACGTGTTGAGCGCAGAGTCGCTGAGGTTTTTCACCGAGAACTCGATCTTGCCCGCGCCCTTGCCCGCCTGAACCGTGACAAGACGCGTGGTCGGACCGCCGCACGCGCCGAGCCCGAGGGCCGAAACGGCTACCAGTAGAAGCGCGCTCCTGCGAGTCGGCATGCTCACCTTATATACCAGCGCCGCCTCCCTTGAGGAGCGGTGATAGAGAAGCCCGAATGCCGGAGGTGAACTTCGCCGACATGGCCGTCTGGTACCTCGTGTTCGTCATCAGCACGACGTGCCACGAGGCGGCTCACGCCTGGGCCGCGTACCGAGGCGGGGATCTCACCGCGTATTCGCTCGGCCACGTGACGCTCGATCCCACGCCCCACATTCGCCGCACGCCCTTCGGCATGGTCGTCGTCCCCATCCTTTCGTTCCTCCTCAACGGTTGGATGCTCGGTTGGGCGAGCGTTCCGGTGAACGCGCGCTGGGCCGCGAGTCACCCGCGCAAAGCCGCGCTGATGTCGCTGGCGGGCCCCGCGGCCAATCTGCTGCTGGCCGCTCTGGCCCTCGTCGCGATGCGGGCGCTCCTGGCGGCGGACATCGTGCAAGCTCCGACCGGCAGCGTTCGCTTCCAAGATCTCGTTACCGTTCCCGACGGGCAAGCTCTGAACACCCCGCTCGGCGCGCTCGCCCGGTTTCTCTCGGTCATGCTCGTCTTGAACGTCCTCCTCGGACTCTTCAACCTCGTGCCGATTCCGCCGCTCGACGGTGCGAGCGTGCTCGAGGGCGCCGCTCCCCGCGCGACGGCGGGCTTTTTCCAGCGCCTGCGTGACGTCCCCATGTTCGAGTTTCTCGGTCTGATGATCGCCTGGCGCTTCTTCCCGTACGTCTCCGGCCCGGCGCTCGTCTTCGTCGCCGACCTCCTGCACGCCTAGCGCGCTACTTGAAATCCTTGAGCGGCGTGTCCGCCGTCGACGCGAGGCGCGACAACGCTTGCATTTCGATCTGGCGGATGCGCTCGCGCGTGACGTTCATGAGCTCGCTCACGAGCTCGATGGCCGTGCCGCCGAGATCGGCCACGTCGAGAGCGCACGAGAACGCGAGCTCCCACACCTCGAGGTCGGGAAAGTTCAGCTTGATGGTCCCGGTGTTCGGGTTCACGTCCAGGTAGAGGTGGTGCCGGCACGAGACGTGCGGGCACGGCCGCGGGCCGTCGACGCATTGGCTGCGCGTGTGCGGGCGATCGCTCTCGGCCTCGAGGGCTTCCGCTTGCTCGAACGCGCGAGGCGCGTCGTGGTGCATGCCGCGCGGAATACGGATGCTGCGCGAGCGAGCGCGGCGCGCGCGGCGGCTCGTCGGTGGGACGGTCGAGGTACGCGCGGGTTCGTCCACCGCGTCGCGTTGCAAGTCCTCGACCAGCGGATCCATGGACGTGAGAACATCCATGCCAAATCTTCGGGCGGATGGAAATACCCAAGTTGCGTCACTTCGCGCATGCGGGGCGAAAAAGGAACCGGCGAAGGGACACATGGACCTACCTCGCTCGCTCTTGTCTCGCGCTCTCGACGTCCTCGGCCGCCCGCCCGTTAAGAGCGCGTGTTGCTCGAGGTCCGGCGCCAAACCCTCGTGATTCCTCAGTGGTTTTTCGACACGAGTCCGCGCGCCGGCGGCCTTGTTCGAAGCTCGAAACCTTCGCTAGCATTGCCGTATGTCCGAAGGGGTCGCCGATACCGAGGAGCTCGAGCGCCTGCGCGCTGAAAACGCCACGCTGAGGACCGCGCTCGGACTCGAGATGGAAAAGTCCGAGCTCTTGTTTCGACGCGCACCGCTGCCGAGCGCGATGTTTTCGTTCGAGGAGGCGCGTTTTCTGGACGTGAACGAGCGCTACCTCGAGATCTCGGGCGCCTCGCGCGAGCAGTTTTTGAAGCTCGATCCTTACGAGCTCTGGGTGTCGCGCACGCACCCCGAAGACCTCGAAGTCGAGCGCCGTGAGCTCCAGCGCATGGTCGAAGGCGACATCGATTCGTACCGCTTGAAGAAGCGTGTCCTCGCCAAGAGCGGCGAATATCGACTCTTCGACTTCACGTGCAACGGCGTGCGCGACGCGCGCGGCCGCCTCCGCTACACGATCGTGCAGTTCTTCGACATTCAGGAGCAGACCACGGCGCTCGAGACCCGCGAGCGGCTCGAGGAGCGACTGCGGCAAGCGCAGAAGCTCGAGAGCGTGGGGCGCCTCGTGGGGGGCGTCGCGCACGACTTCAACAATCGTTTGCTCGTGATCATGGGCTACGCGGAGATTCTCCGGCGCGCGGTGGCGGCCGAGCCCGAGCTCTCGGCGCACGCCGACGTCGTGCTCATGAGCGCGCGTCGCGCCGCCGATCTCACGCGACAACTGCTCGCGTTCGGGCGACGGCAGGTGCTCAAGCCCCGCCCGACGGATCTGAACGCGCTCGTCGACCGCATGCGGCGCATGCTCGAGCGCGTGATCGGCGAGAACGTCGAGCTTTTGACCGTGCTCGGCGCGAAGCAGCCCATGCTCGCCGATCCGGGGCAAATCGAGCAGGTCTTGATGAACCTCGTCTTGAACGCGCGCGACGCGATGCAAGACGGCGGACGCGTCGCCATCGAAACGGCGGATGCCGCCGTCGAGCCGGGCACCGTCGCCGAGCTGCCCGCCGGTTCGTACGTCACGCTTTCGGTCGCCGACACCGGACCCGGCATCCCGGACGCCGTGCGCGAGCATATCTTCGAACCGTTCTTCACGACGAAGGACGTGGGCAAGGGCACGGGGCTCGGCCTCGCGATGGTCGACGGCATCGTCCGGCAAAGCGACGGCATCGTCAGCGTGAAGAGCGTCGAAGGCCGAGGAGCGACGTTCACGGTGTACCTGCCGCGCGCCACGGACGCGCGCCGCGCCGAGACGCCGCAAGCGTTCTTCCCCGTCGCGCAGCTCCCGAACGTCGAGACCGTGCTCGTGGTCGACGACGAGGACGAGGTGCGCCGGCTGCTCGTCGACGTGCTCGCGATCGGCGCGTACCAGGTGCTCGAGGCGCGCGACGCAGAGCGCGCGCTCGAGCTTGCGCTGTCGCACCCGGCGCCCATCGACTTGCTCGTCACCGACGTCGTGATGCCGAAAATGAAGGGCCCCGAGCTCGCAGCGCGGCTGCGCGCCCGGTCCCCCGGACTGCACACGCTCTACATTTCGGGCTACGCGGAGCGCGACACGCTGCCGTCGCTCGGCTCGAACGAACACTTCTTGGCGAAGCCCTTCATGCCGGCGGATCTCTTTCGGGCGGCGCGCGACATCTTGCTCTCGCGCGGGGCGCCCCGAGTCGAACGAACCGCCTAAGGTCGCGGCGGCTCGTCGGCTCGCGTCCCGCGAGCTACTTCTTCTTTTCGTACGTCCCGACGAGCTCGGCCTGAGCGACCACGTGGCCTTCCATGGCGTGTTCGAGGTCCGGCTTCGTCGGCTGCGTAAGGTCGGGCAGCAACGTGTCGAGCGCGT
>DASUTR010000091.1:0-2251 GCA_036374535.1 Polyangiaceae bacterium | reverse complement strand
AGGGGGAGGCCCGACGGGGATGACGCTGGCTGCCGAGCTCGCGCTCGCTCGGGTTGACGTCGCGATCGTCGAGAAGCGCGTGAGTCAGGAGCTAGCGGGCACGCGCGCCGGCGGTCTGCATTCGCGCACCATCGAGGTGTTCGACCAGCGTGGCGTTGCCGAGCGCTTTCTTTCCGAGGGCAAAGTGATGCAGGTCGCGGGCTTCGCGCTGATCTCGCTCGACATCGGCGACTTCCCGACTCGCCACAACTACGGACTCGCCCTCTCACAGAACCACATCGAGCGCATCCTCGCTACGTGGGTCTCGGAGCTTTCGGTGCCGAGCTATCGCGGCGCCGAAGTGGTGAATTTTTCGCAAGACGACGGCGGCGTCGAGATCGAGCTATCGGACGGTAGCGCGCTCCGGGCGAAGTACCTCGTCGGCTGCGACGGCGGCCGCAGCCTCGTGCGCAAGAAGGCCGGTATCGATTTTTCGGGGTGGGATCCGTCCATCAGCTACCTGATCGCGGAGGCCAGCATGGTCGCCCCGGCGTTCGGCATGCGCCCCGGTGAAAAGGGCGTCAATGGCCTCGCTCCGATCGAGGACGGAAAGCGCGTGCGCGTGGTGTTGATCGAACCTCACGTGAGGCAAGCCGAGGAGCCGACCCTGGACGATCTCCGCGCGGCGCTCGTCGCGGTCTACGGCACCGACTTCGGTGTTCACGACGTGACGTGGCTCTCGCGGTTCACGGACATGGCGCGACAGGCCGCGTCGTACCGAGAGCGCCGCGTACTCCTCGCCGGCGACGCCGCCCACGTCCACTCACCGACGGGCGGACAGGGCCTCAATATCGGTGTCCAGGACGCGGTGAACCTCGGGTGGAAGCTAGCCCAAGTCGTCCACGGCACGTCGTCCGAGAGCCTGCTCGATACCTACCAGACCGAACGCCACCCCATCGCGGCGCGCGTGCTCAAAAACACGCTAGCGCAAACCGCGCTCATGCGCGGCGACGATCGGACCAAGGTCTTGCACGAGAGAATGTCGGAGCTCCTCGCGATGGACGAGCCGCGCAAACGCTACGGCGCGATGATGTCGGGGCTCGACGTCCGCTACGGGCTCGGAGAGGGTCACGCCCTGCTCGGCCGGCGCATGCCCGACCTCGAGCTCGTCACCGAGAGCGGCCCGCGGCGCGTCTTCTCGTTCTTGCACCGCGCGCGACCGATCTTGCTCAACCTCGGCGAGCCCACCCTCGACATCGCTCCGTGGGCGGCGCGCGTGGAGCGCATCGATGCTCGCTACTCCGGAGCTTGGGAGCTGCCCGTTCTCGGCGCAGTCGCTCCCCCGAGCGCCGTGTTGATTCGACCCGACGGCTACGTCGCTTGGGTGGGCGAGGGTACGGACCGAGGACTTCCCGATGCTCTGACGACCTGGTTCGGCCCTCCCCAAGGTGGTTAGGACCGAGCGGCGCGCGGGCCGCCCACTTTCCCCGAAAAGCCCGACCTGGCAAGAAGCTCGGCATGGCAAACCCCTACGGGCCGCTGTGCACCGAGTTCTATGCGCTCGACAAACCCACGGCGCCGCCCGACGCGTTCGACTTTTATCTCGCCTACGCGCAGCAAGCGAACGGGCCCATTCTGGAACCCATGTGCGGCACGGGTCGCTTTCTCTTGCCGCTGCTCGAGCAAGGCTTCGACGTGGAGGGCCTCGACCATTCGAAGGACATGCTCGCAGTCTGTCGCGCCCTTGCGGCAGACCGCGGTCTCGCACCGGTGCTGCACCAGCGGGGTATCGAGGCGCTGCCCCGCGAGCGGCAGTTCGCCCTCGTGTTCATCCCGCTCGGCTCATTTTCGCTCCTCACCGACGGCGCCGTCGTCAAAAACAGTCTTCGGATGGTTCACGACGTGCTCTTGCCGGGGGGCACGTTCGCCGTCGAAGTCGAGCGCATGCAGAAGCTCCCGACCACCACTACGAGCGGCACCTGGGGCGGTCGCTGGCTCGAGCGTCCGGATGGCGCGAAGCTCGTCATCAGCTGGCTCGGTCAATACAGTGCTTCCGAGGGCATCTCGCGCAGCCTGCATCGTTACGAGCTCATCCAACACGGTAAGCTCTTGGCCACCGAGTTCGAAGATTTCGAGCTTCGGGTTTACGAGCCGGCTGCGTTCGAGGCGCTGCTCGCGGAAGCAGGATTCACCGACATTCAGCGCTTCAGGCCCTACGCGCCGGAGCCGCCCGACGACTCCGACGAAGCGATCATCTTCGTCGCGCGCAAAT
>DASUTR010000090.1:0-12386 GCA_036374535.1 Polyangiaceae bacterium | reverse complement strand
CGCCGCCGAAGCCGCGCTCTTCCGAGCCTGCTGCCGGAGCTGCGAGTCGCTGATTCGGATGCGCGCAATGAGCCTGACGAGCTCCAGACAGAGCTCGTACGCGACCAAGGTGTGGTGAGGAAGTTTCGGGGCTTCGGGCTTTTGTGTGGTCATGCGGGGAGCGCGCACAGCCCGTGCCGGCGCCGCGAAGTACGGCGGCTATCGGTGGGGCGCCGTCACGGGCTCTGCGCGGGAGGGGGGAGGCATGACCACACAAAAGCCCAAGACCCCGAAACTTCCCCACCACACCTTGGTCGCCTATGAGCTCTGCTTGGAGCTCGTCAGACTCATTGCGCGCGTCCGAATCAGCGACTCGCAGCTCCGGCAGCAGGCTCGGAAGAGCGCGGCTTCGGCGGCGCTCAATGCTGCGGAGGGGGCGGCGCGGGAGAGCTCTGGGGACAAGCGGCGTTCTTACGGCATCGCTAGCGGCGAAGCGTGTGAGTGTGCGGCCGCCGTCGAAATTGCCGGCGCGCTCGGTGCGTGCTCGGCGGATGTTCAATCCGTGCTCACGCTCGCGCTGCGCATCCGCCGCGTGTTCTTTCCGCTCGTTCGCTGAGCGAACGCCACCACGCGTCACGCGACCGGGGTCAGGGCTTCGCGACGAGCTCGGCGAGGTACGGGAGGTTTCGATACTCCTCGCCCACGTCCAGGCCGTAACCGACGACGAACGCGTCACCGATCGTGAACCCGACGTAGTCCGCGTCCACGGTGACGCGGCGGCGCACCGGCTTGTCGAGCAGCGCCGCCACGCGCACGGTCGTCGCGCCGCGCGCCCTGAGGAGCTTCGTGATGTACGAAATCGTTAGACCCGTATCGACGATGTCTTCCACGACGAGCACGTCCTCGCCCTGGACCGAATGCGTGAGATCCTGCGTGATTTGCACGGCTCCGGTCGTTTCCGTGCCGCCGTCGTAGCTCCGCACGCCCAGGAATTCGACGCGCAGCGAAACCTCGACGGCGCGCACGAGGTCCGCCGCGAACACGAAGCTTCCCTTCAAGATCGAAACGACGACGGGCGAGCGTCCCGCGTAGTCGCTCGCGATCGTCTTGCCGAGCTCCGCGACACGCCGCGCGATGGCCTCCGCGGAGTAGAGCTCGCGTAAGGTGCCCGGCAGAGGGAGCGACGCCATGCGTCGAGACTACTCGAGCGCGCCGATTTTCGAAACGACGCGCTAGCTGCCGGCGCTCGCGAGACGGCGCTCGCGATCGAGATGCTCGGCAAGCGAAAGGCGATCGACCGCGCGAATCGACAAGAACTCGAACGCGTCGTGAACACCGACGCGGCGCACGGGGCGGGCCACGGTGCGAATCGGGCGGCCGAGCCCGGGCACGAGGAGCTCGAGCGTCTGCAGCCCGTCGATGTCGGGACGGCCGTTGTAGTGAAAATCGAGCACGACGCCCGTCGTCGAGAGCTCCACGGTGCGCGCGCGAAAACGGCGCTCGCCGGAGATGAGAAACACCGTGAATTTCGTCGGTGCGCGCGCTCCGAGCCGGCGCGTTTCTGGGTATTCCTCGACGGCGACGAGGTCCATCTCGATCGGCGCGTCCGGATCGATCGGAACGATCTCCGGCTCACTCGGCATTCGGTGCGGCATGCTCAAAGGAACGTCCCTTCTCTCCCGGTGGGTTCGAGAAGGTGGATGCTTCTTCTCACTAACCTCTGTAACCGACCAAGCCATTCCCATAGCACTCGTCTTTGCATTCCGCCCCCGCTCGGCCGTTCAGTGCGGAATAGTCGCCGTGGTTACGCCGACTTGTCGACCGTCGGTGACCCAAATCGCACCACCTGCGCGATCCAGTCGAATCGGATGGATGTCGTGAGCCGCGAGTCGCGCGAGTACGGGTGCGTGCGGATGACCAAAGCGATTTCTAACGCCGCACGAAATCGTCGCCCACGTTGGACGAACGGCGTGGAGCAATGCATCACTCGTCGACGTACGGCTTCCGTGATGCCCGATTTTCAGCAGATCGGCTCGCAACCTCGCGCTCTCCCGAAGAACGAGCTCTCTCTCTTCCGTCGCTTCGGCGTCGCCCATGAGGAGCGCCGCGCGCGTTCCGTAAGAAACGCGAAGAACGAGCGAATTGTCGTTGGCGTCGCGACCCGGAACGAAGGCGGGGCACGGCGCGATGAGCTCCACCCGCGCACCGCCGACGATGCGCGGTTTCCCGCAGAGCTCGGCGGGGCCGAGCACCCGCGTGCCCTTGGCCCGCGCACTATGTAGGAGCTCGGCGTACACGGGCCCCGCGCCTTCGCGCTCTCCCTGCCCGCTGTCCCAGAGCTCGCCGACGGGAACGGCTGCAAACACGGCCGGTAGCCCGCCGAAGTGATCGGGGTGCGGGTGCGAGAGCACGACGACGTCGAGCCGTTCGCGACGGCGAGCTCGGAGGAGCGGCACGACCGAAGCCGCGCCGGGATCGACGGGACTGCCGACCACGCCGCCCGCGTCGACGAGCCACGCGCTCCCGTCGGGAAAGTCGACGAGGGTTGCGTCACCCTGTCCCACGTCGATGGCCGTCACGCGGACGATGCCCGTGGGGCGCCCCGCGCGCCGGCACGCGAGCTCGACGACGGCGAGGGACAGCACGACGGCGAACGTCCAGAAGAGACGCGCCGCGCGCGCGATCCCCGACCGCGCGGTGCCGGTAACGAAGAGTCCCGCGCCGCCCACCGCGACGAGCGCGAGGTGATAGCCGCCGGGCTCCGGCACGCCGAAGGCGAGCGCGCGCTGAGCCGCGCTTTCGTGAGCGATTTGCTTGACGACGACGAGCGCTCCCGACGCGACGAGCGCGACGCCCCGCTCGAGGGGCGGAACGGCCTCGAGCAACAGGTGGCTCAGGCAGAGCGGGAGCGCCACCGTTTCGCCGAAGGGCGCGGCGAGCACGTTCGCGAGCACGCCTGCGAACGTGAGCTCCGGGGCCATCACGGCGAGGAGCGGCGCGCACGGCAGCATGGATGCGAGCGTCGCGGCCACACTCTGCCCGACGAACCGGGGCACGCGTGGAAGCTTCCGGCAGGGCGCGGCGAGCGACGGGCCGATCGCGAGCAAGCCCGAGGTCGCCGCCGCGGAGAGCAGGAACGAAATGTCGAACGCTACGAGCGGGTCGAGCAGCGCGCCGAGCCCGAGGGAGAGCGCGAGAGCCCGCGCCGGGTGCGGCGCTCGCCCCGCCGCGCGCGCAACGAACACGGCCGTCAGCATGAACGCGGCGCGCCACGCCGAGCCGCTCCCGCCCGCGAAGTCGGCGTACACGAGCGCGAGCGGAATCCCGATGAGACTCGCGAGGCGCGCCACGTCCGTGCGCGCCGCGAGCGCTTCGATGCGCACGAGGAGCGCGCGCAGCATGCCGACGAGCGCGACGACGGCGAAGACGAGGTGCGTGCCGCTCACGGCGAGCATGTGCGAAAGCCCGCTTTTCCGGAACGCGGCGTCGTCGTCCGCGTCGAGGTCGTTTTCACCGAGGACGAGCGCGCGCGCCATGCCCTGCGCGCTCGGCGAGAACGTCGCGAGAATGCGCTCGCGCGCGTGCTCCCGCGCCCGATCGACGAGTGACGCCGGACCCGCCGCGCGCTCGGTCACGTCGAACGCGAGCGCGGAACCGCTCGCCACGACCGCGCGCCGGGCGGCTTGCGGGGTCGCGTCGCGCGCGCCGGGGTTGCGGAAGATCTGAAGCGGCGCGATCTGAACGACCGCTTCGAAGCCATCGCCGCGGCGGAGCGCGACCGGTGTCGTGTGCAGGCGCACGCGCACCGGTGTCGCGACCCGCCGCTCTTCGCAGTCGAGCGTGTGGAGCTCGGCGAGGAGTCCGAGCGAATCGCCCGTGCGCGTCGGCGACGCGACGACGCGGCCGTTCACCGCGCAGCGCGCCGGGGCGGCGAGAGCGTCGCGAACGCGCACGCGCTCGGTCTCGAATGCGTCGAGAGCGCGCCCGGCGCGCCACGAGCCCACCGCGAATACGACGAGCGCCGCGAGCCACACCGCGGCCCGCGCGCGACGCCCGAGCACGAGCGCGACGCCGAGCGCGCCGAGGCACGCGGGCAAGGGTGCGACGGCCGCCGCCTGGCCGGCGACGGCCGACAGCGCCACGACGAGCACGGGATCGGTACGCACGCACGCCGCGTGAGCACGCGGCGTGCCGGCGTTTTTCGGCGGACGTCGCCTACGTTCGAGCGTGGCGGCCGCCGGCTAGCGCCGGAGCCGCCGCGCTCCGCCACCGCCCGCTACACCTCGGGTCCGATGCACTCACTGAGCGCGAGGACTTCTTCCTCGCACCCGGCGGTGTCGGCACAGCCGTTGGCGACGATGCAGCGGAAGTAATCTCGGGTCTCCGGGAAGCACCCGCCGGGAATCGACTGGCAGGCCATGTCGCACTCGGTCGGATCGCCAACACCCGTGCCCTGACACTCGCGCTCGGCTTCGTCGCAGAGCTCGGTGCAGTTCATCGGCATGCCGCCCTTGCCGCCGCCGCCGGCGTCGCCGCCGCCACCGCCGCTTCCTCCGGTGCTGCTCGTGCCGCCGGCGCCCGTGCTACCGGGAGGCGGCGGCGCAACGTCACCGAACGGTGGAGTCGTCGTGTCGGCGGGGGGTGCGGCCGGATCCCAAGGCGCGTCGGGGTCCGGCTCCGTGTAGTCGTGGGCGTAGCCGCCGCCTCCGCACGCCACGACGGCGAACAGGCCGAGGCCCGTCAGCTTTCCGATGCTCTTTCGAGTCATCACTCTACAACTTATCAGAAGTAGTAGAACGCGGCCACGTTGCTCGTGAAGATGTTCCACGGGTTCGAGCCCACCGTGGTTTGCAGCGACGTCCGGCTCGCGGAGACGGAATCCGGCGGGCCGTCTGCGATGTCCGTCGAGGCGTTGTCCATCGCGAACAAGAGGCCCACCGAGCCCTGGAGCGAGAGCTGCGGGATGTTCATGAAGCCGAAGTGGATCTCGGCGCCGGCGCGCGCGCCGATGTCGAAGTGAAAGCCGCTGTGCTCGAAGTCGCCGTCACCCTGCTCCGCGCTCCCGAAGCCGACGTTCGCTTCCGGAACGATCTGGAACGAGAAGTGATTCGTCGAAGCGAGCGAGAGCGGAACGCCCGCGTGGAAGAGGAACGCCGTCGAGGAATCGAGATCGGCATCGCCGGCGCCGCCCGGACTCACGTCGACCGAGCCGCCAATCATTCCGATGCCGATACCGGCGTCGATACCGAGCAGTGAATTCACCCAGTACCGAATGCCGATGATCGGCGCGGGGATGACGACGGCAAAGCCGTCGGGGCTCGCAGCGCCGGCTGCGGGAACGGTGCCCGCGCCGAGCGTCGCGCGCCCGAGGTAGCCGACGGCGAGACGCCCGACGACCTGCTCGTGATCACTCGCACCCGGCGCCGCGGTAGCTGGCTGCGCTCCCGGTAGGGACATGCCGACGTTCGCCTGCCCGCTGGTCTGACCAGTTGCTTCCTGAGCTGACGCTGCGACGGCCGTGGTAAGGCCAGCGACGATTCCCGCGACAATGATTGATTTCCGCATCGTTTCCTCCGGTGCGCGGAATGCTCCTCCGGATGTATACCCGAGGTCAACTCCGCGACGACGCATTGCGTCATTCGGAGCGTGCAGTGACCGCTAAGAAGCTGCCGAGCGCCAAGGGCCGGGAACGCGCGGACGTGCTGGTCGTCGAACGCGGGCTTGCCGAGTCCCGCGCTCGGGCCCAGCGCCTCATCTTGGCGGGACAGGTGTGGAGCGGCGAGCGGCGCGTCGAGAAGAGCGGCGAGCTCATCGCGCGCGACACGCCGCTCGAGCTTCGCGGCGGAGAGCGCTTCGTGTCACGCGGCGGCGACAAGCTCGACGGCGCGCTGGCTGCGCTGGGCGTGGACGTGGGCGACACCACGTGCGCCGACATCGGCGCGTCGACCGGCGGCTTCACGGATTGTTTGCTCCAGCGCGGCGCACGACGCGTCTTCGCGATCGACGTGGGTCACGGCCAGCTCGCCGACAAGCTGCGCAAAGATCCGCGCGTCGTCGTGCTCGAGCGCACGAACGCGCGCTACCTCGAGCGCGCGACGCTCGGCGAAGCGGTGGACGTGGTCGTCGTCGACGCGTCGTTCATCGGCATCGAGAAGCTGCTCCCCGGCATCGTCGCCGTGCTCCGCGACGGCGGCACGCTCGTCGCGCTCGTGAAGCCGCAATTCGAGGCCGGCCGCGACGAAGCCGCGCGCTCCCGCGGCGTCATCCGCGACCCGAACGTGCGCAACGCCGCGATTGCGAAAGCGCGCGACGCCATCGTGGCCGCAGGCTTCGAAGTCCTCGGCGAAGTCGACTCCGCACTCAAGGGGCCGAAGGGCAACCACGAACACTTCGTGGTCGCCCGCCGCAGCCCCACGTAGCTCAAATACGGACGTTCCACCCGTCTTCTCGTACGATTTTTCGATCAATTCTCGGCAAGCGGGCCATGACGCAGCCGGTGTCCTCGAAAAATCGTTGCGAATCCGTCGTCTGCGTCTTCTGGCTCCTCGCGTGTGGGGGAAACGTTCCACCGCACACCCCAGCAGCGCCCGCCGCGCCCATGACGCCATCGGCGCTCGAGTCGCCGTCGCCGGCGCCCGCAGCCGACGCCGCGGCGAACGACGCGCGTCCCTGCCCGTCGAACGTGGGAATGATCTCCGACGGGGAAAGCGGAAACCGCACGAACGCCATCGAGGGGCGGGGCGGGTATTGGTACACCTATGCGGACGGTAAGGGCTCCGTGGTCGAGCCTCCAGCGGGCGAGCAGGGCGGCACGTTCACGATGTCGGAAGGCGGCGCGAACGGCAGCGCCCACGCCGCACGCATGAAGGGCACGCTCGGTACATCGCAGGTCGTTTACGTGGGAATGGGCCTCTCGTTCACCGATCCGAAAGGCACCTACGACGCGCGGCGGTACCGGGGCATCACGTTCTGGGCGAAAAAAGGCTCGCCCGATTCCACGCGCAACGTTCGCCTCAAGGTGCCGGATCGAAACACGGAGCCGCTCGGCAAAGTCTGTACGGAGTGCTTCAACGATTTCGGCGAGTACCTCGAGCTCACGGACGACTGGAAGCAGTACACGATCGCGTTTTCTTCGATGAAACAGCAGTCCGATTGGGGAAAACCCCGACCGAGCGCGATTTCTTCGGACGCCCTCTACGGGATTCAGTTCCAAGTCGACGACTACGGGAAAAAGTTCGACATCTTGGTGGACGACATTCAATTCACGGGCTGCTCGCCCTGAAACTCTCCGGACGGCGAGAACACGGGCCCGCCCGAAGCGCCACCAAATGCATCGACGGTCGACACGAACGTGCCGTCGTCGGAGCGAGTAACCGTCGACGTCGTCACCTTGGCGGGTAAAGCGGCGCTGTGGTGGACACTGACGATGCGGGCGTCCGGCGCGGCCTCGGCCCAGTCCAGAGCCTCCATCCCCGACACGGGATCCGCGAGCTCGAGCCAGGCGTAGTCCCAGTAGTCGTCGTACGTCCGGCGCGAAGCCGTCAGAGGTCAAGGCACGCTGGGTCGGATCCGTAAGTCGTCACCGAACAAGACCGTGCGCGCAGCAGCGCAGCGCGCGCGGTTTCTGAAGCGCGCGTTCTCGTCCGAACACCGCCGTGCTCAGAACACGAGCACCCACACGTCGTAGATCACGTGGGTCCAGACGGCGGGGGCGAAGCCGCGGAAGGCGTAGATGATCGTGAAGACGAGACCGCACACCCAGCGGAAGACGAACGAGCGGAGCTCGAACGGATCGCCGAACGCGCCGACGTAGTGCCACGCGCTGAAGACGAATGATGCGACGAACGCCCAGCCGAAAGGGATGAGCCGCGCGCGCTCGGGCGAGATGGGCTCGGCGAACAGCCGAATCACCTTCGCGCCGAGCCCGAAGAGCAGGACGCGAAACGCGATTTCTTCGTAGAACCCGGCACCGAGCGACATGACGAGACCGGCGAACGGGCCGATTTCGCCGAGCGGCGACGGCGCGCCGGCGTCGAGATGGAGCTTGCCGACGACCAAGCTCGCGGCAAAGCGCATGACGACCGCGTACAGGAGCCCTTCCGCGGCGATGAGCCCGAAGCGCGAGAGCTCGAGCTTGTGTCCTTGTCCGAGCACCATGAGCACGCTCACGAACAGGGCGCCGAGCGCGAGCGTGACTCCGCCGTAGGCGGCCAGGTTGTCGTCGGCAAGGCGCACGAGCGCGTGGGTGACGACGTCGGCTGCGTTGCGCATCGGCAAGAACGCGACGCCGAGGTGGTATGCGACGAAGATCGGCAGCGTCAGCGCGAGATCGGACCAGGGATCGCTGCGCTTCGGCGCCGGCTCTTCGGAGACGATGAGCTCCTCGGACACGGGCCTACGTGGGTTTCAGGTTGTAGACGAGCCACATCACGAGCCCGACCCAGAGCAGCACGGTCGCGACGAAGGGGCCGTCGCGCAGCATCTCCTGCGTGGGGCTTTCGGCGCTCGGTCGGTTCCTGACGATGAAGAGGAAGCGCCACACGCCGAGGATCACGAAGATCGTGCTCGGCCAGAGCCACTCGGTTCGGAAAAAGGAGACGGTGTGCTCGTCGAGGGTGTAGGCGGCGTAGGTGGCTACGGTCGCGACGCCCGTGGCCGCGAGCGCGATGTCGAGGCCGCGCTTCGTGTACGATTCGAGCGCGGCGCGCTGGGCGGCGGCGTTCGCTTCCGCGCTCGTGAGCTCGTGACGGCGCTTGCCGATGCCGAGGAAGAACGCGAGGAGCGCCGTGCAGACGACGATGTACACCGATACGTCGATGCGCGTCGCGAGGCCGCCGCCCACGACGCGCAAGACGAACCCCGCGGCGATGAACGCCACGTCGACGTAGGGAACGCGCTTGAGCCAGAACGAATAGGCGACGTTCTGAGCGAAATAGAGCGCCGCGATACCGGCGAACGGGAGACTCAGCGTCGCCGCCCAGCCGAGCGAGACGAGGACGAGGACGACGCCGAGCATCTTGGCCCAAGCGACGGGCACCTGACCCGAGGCGATCGGGCGGTACCGTTTGACGGGGTGCACGCGATCGGCTGCGCGGTCGACGACGTCGTTGAGCGCGTAGACCGCGCCCGCGAGCAAGCAGAAGACGGCGAAGGCGGCGGCCGCCCGTCCGAGCAGGAAAATCGAGAAGATTTCCTTGGCGAAGACGACCGGCGCGAGAACGAAGACGTTCTTCACCCATTGGTGGGGGCGCATCGTCTGCAAGAGACCGGCGAGCCGCCACGCGAGCGAACCCTCCTTCGTAACGGAGGGTGGGGGCGCGACTTCTGGGCTCTTCGACTCGTCCGGCATCGACGGCGGGGAAACTATCATAAGCTCGGGCCTCGCTTGGCAACGCGGAACCCGAAAGCACGACACGCCGAGCTCGTCACCGAGATCGCGGCGCACGACTATCGCTACCACGTACTCGACGACCCGGTAATTTCGGACGCCGACTACGACGCGCTCTACGCCGAGCTCCGTGCCCTGGAAGCGGCGCACCCCGAGCTCGGACACGCCGATTCACCCACCCAGCGGGTCGGAAACGCGCCGCGCGGGCAGCTCAAGACGGTGCCGCACGTCGCGCCGATGATGTCGCTCGACAACACGTACAACGAGAGCGACCTCGCGGAGTTCTTGAGGCGAGTCCGCACGGGGCTGCGCGAGGGGGCCGAGGTCGCGTTCTGCGTCGAACCGAAGCTCGACGGCGCGAGCGTCGAAGTGCTCTATCGTGACGGGCGGCTCGCCGGAGGCTCGACGCGCGGCGACGGCTCGACCGGCGAGGACATCACGCCGAACCTTCGCACGATCCGCTCGCTCCCGCTCACCATCGACTACGAGGGCCCGCTCACGCTGCGCGCCGAGATCGTGATCTACCGGCGCGACCTCGCGAAGATCAACGAAGAGCGCGTCGCGCAGGGCGAGGCCCCGTTCGCCAATCCGCGCAACGCGGCGTCGGGCAGCCTGCGTATGCTCGACCCCCGCGTGGTCGCGCGACGCGGGCTGCGCGCGTTCGTGTGGCAGGTGCTCGAAGGCCCCGCGATCGCTCCGTCGCACTCGGCGGCGCTCGAGCGGGTTGCCGAGCTCGGCCTGCCGACGCATCGCAAGCACTGCGTCTCGAAATCGCAGGCCGAGATCCTCGAAGCCGTGCATCGTCTGGACGCCGAACGGCGCGACTACCCCTACGAGACGGACGGCGCCGTCGTCAAAGTGAACGATTTCTCCCAGCAGGCGATCCTCGGCGCGACGGCGAAGTTTCCGCGCTGGGCGATCGCGTACAAGTTCGGCGCCGAGCGCGCGACCACGAAGGTGCTCGGCATCGACGTGGGCGTCGGACGCACGGGCACGCTCACGCCGGTCGCGCTGCTCGAACCCGTCGAGCTCGCGGGCACGGTCGTCTCGCGCGCATCGCTCCACAACGAGCAGATCGTCGGACAGCTCGACATTCGCGTCGGCGATCAGGTGGTCATCGAGAAGGCCGGCGAGATCATCCCGCAGGTCGTCTCGGTGCAGCACACGGCGCGCTCGGGGAACGAGACGCCGTTCAGCATGCCCGAGGCGTGTCCGAGCTGCGGCGCGAAGGTCGAGCGCACGCCGGGCGAGGTGGCCGTGCGCTGCCCGAACCCTCTCTGTCCCGACCAGGTGAAGGGCAGCATTTTCCACTTTACCCGGCGCTTCGCGATGGACATCGACCATCTCGGCGAATCGCTGATCGAGCAGCTCGTGCGCACCGGTCTCGTGAAGGACGTTTCGGGTCTCTACGAGCTCGACGCGCCGAAGCTCGAAGCACTCGAGCGCATGGGCAAGAAGAGCGCCGAGAACGTGATCCAATCGATCGCGGCGTCGAAGGAGCGAACCCTCGATCGCTTGCTCACCGGGCTCGGGATCGAACACGTGGGACAGGTGGCGGCGCGCCAGCTCGCCGAGGCGGTGGGTTCGCTCGACGTGCTCCTTTCGTGGAAGGAGGAAGAAGTCCCGGAGCGGCTCGCCGGCGTGTCGGGCTTCGGCCCGAAGATGGTCGAAAGCGTTCGTGCGTTCCTCGCGAATCCCGTGGAACGCGCGTTGCTCGAGAAGCTCAGGGCTCACGGCGTATCGCGCCCGCAACCGAAGCACGAGGTCGTGAGCGACGGGCCGCTCAGCGGACTCTCGTTCTGCGTCACGGGCGTGCTCACGCGCCGGCGCGAAGACGTTCACGCGGACATTCGCAAGGCAGGGGGCGACGTGCACGACAAGGTGAAGAAGGGCACGAGCTACCTCGTCGCCGGCGACAAGGTCGGCAAGGCGAAGCTCGACGGAGCGAAGAAGTTCGGAGCGCAGGTGATCGACGAAGCGGGCCTCGACGCCCTCTTGCGCGGCGAAAAGCTCGCGGGAGCGGCGCCGTGAGCGACGACCTCGCGCGCTTTGCGGCTGGCGGGCTGAGCGGCGTCGCCGCCGTCGTGCTCACCGTGTATGCAGCGCTCGCCGAGCGAACCGGACCGGCGCGCTGCCCCGCAGGGCTCGTGGCGGTGGGACCCCGCTGCTGCGGCGCCGGACAGACGCTCGAAGGCGGCCGCTGTTCGGGCAAGCCGACGAGTTGCGCCGAGACGCAAGTCGTGGCCCCGACGGGCTGCGTCGCGAAGCTCGAGCGCGTGAGCGTCGCGAGCGGGAAGGTGCGACTGAACGGCCCCGACTGGGACGGCCGGACCGAGAAGGGCTCGGGGCTCGTCGCGGTCGCACGCTTCGAGATCGACGCGAACGAGGTGACGAATGCGCGCTGGGAGCACTGTCGCGCGGCGAAGAAGTGCGACTCTCTGCGCGTCCCGGGCGAGCTCGGCCAGCCCGTGCGCGGCGTGACGCCGGAGGAAGCCGAAGTGTTCTGCGAGTACGCGGGCGGCCGATTGCCCGGGGGCGCGGAGTGGATCCTCGCGGCGAGCGGCGCCGAAGCACGCCGATATCCGTGGGGTTCGACGGGTCTCGTGTGCCGCCGCGCGGCGTTCGGGCTCGCGAGCGGACCATGCGCCGACGGCGGCGACACACCCGACCTCGCCGGAGCGCGTCCCGACGGCTCGACGCCGGACGGCGTCGCCGATCTCGCGGGCAACGTCGCCGAGTGGACGCGCGAGCGCGACGGCAGCGTGCGTGCGCGCGGCGGAAGCTTCCGCGTCCGTACGGCCGCCGAGCTCAAAGGCTGGTCCGCTGTAGGCCGAAGTGGTGCGGCAGACGACATTGGCTTTCGCTGCGCGTTTCCCCTCACCGACCGAAAAGACTGAGCTCAAAAGACTGAACTCGAAACGTCGGTGGGGCCGAACGTCGGTGGGGCCGAACGTCGGTGGGGCCGAACGTCGGTGGGGCCGGGGCCCCACCGACCCCACCCCACTGTCGGACGAGGTGA
>DASUTR010000089.1:0-4433 GCA_036374535.1 Polyangiaceae bacterium | reverse complement strand
CGACGGACCGACGTACGTTCATCCGGAGTATCACTATCGCCCCGCGGAGCAGCTTGCCGAGCGCCTGCTGTCGTTCGCGCCGAGGAAGCTCCGCAAGGTGTTTCGAGCGACAGGAGGTACGGAGGCCGTCGAGCTCGCGCTCCAGGCTGCCATGCTCGTGACGCGTCGGCACGGGCTCTTGTCCCTCGACGACGCTTACCACGGCAATTCAATCGGCACGCTCAGCATCGGCTCGTCCGAGCTCCGGGGCCGCGCGCACGCTGGACTTCCGCGGTGTCATAAGATCGCCGGGCCCTTCGACGCTCGCGCCGCGGAGCGTGCCGAGGTACTGCTGAAGAAGCGCGAGATCGCCGCATTCGTCATGGAACCGGTCCTCTGCAATCTCGGCGGCATCGTGCCGGACGCCGCGTTCGTTTCGAGGCTGCGCGCGCTCTGTCGAAAGTACGGGACGCTCTTCGTCGCCGACGAGGTTGCATGCGGCTTCGGTCGCAGCGGCCGCATGTTTGCGTGCGAGCACTTCGATCTCGATCCGGACATCCTCTGCGTCGGCAAGGCCATTACCGGAGGTCACGCCCCCATGGGCGCGACACTGATGACCGCGCGCGTGGGCGAAACGCTGGAGGCGAATGGTGACATCTGGTCGACGTACGGATGGCACCCTCGCTCGGTGTGCGCAGCAGCCGCCACGCTAGACGTCTTCGAAGAGCGCGGCGAACAGCTGTTCGCGAACGCGACGACGCTCGGCGCGCATGCGCGGGAGCGGCTCACATCCATGCCGTTCGTCTCCGAGGTGAACGTGCACGGCGTCGGATTCATCATCGGCGTGGAGTTCGAAAGGGAGCGCGAAGCGAAGCGCGTGAAGGCGAGGTGCCGCGAGCGCGGGCTCCTCCTTGCATCGGCCGGCGACGAGACCCTAGAGCTGTTTCCGTCGCTCACGATCGACGAAAAGACGCTCGACCACGGCCTCGACATCATCGGGTCGACGGTCGGCGCGACCCGGGGGAAGGCGGCATAGAAGCGGACGCCGGCTTTCTTGCGCCGGCAATGCAAGGCGCGCTTTGCCGGCTTGCCCTTCTTGTCGACTCTGCACTCGAGGATCGCGATCCCTTTGGGGGCGTGCGGGCTGGCCAGGAAGTTCAGGGCGGCGTGTCCCCCACGAGTGCGTCGTCTCGATGGACCGTCATCGCGCAGGTCGGTGAATGTCGGGCGCACTGTGCCCCGGTGTTCAGGTGCACGCGTTGAGGAGCCTGTCGCCTTCCGGCTAGGTACAGCCCGCCGGGACGCGACGGCCTGCGCGGAAGGCTGCAGCGGAGATCGAGTCTCCGCGCAGGCGCGCGAGCTCCGCTGCGCTCAGCACGGTAGGTTGCACTACGGGCTGTCCGGACTGCGCGTCGTGAAAAGCGGAGGGCGTCTGCCTACCGCACAGCGAATCGCAGATCACGCTCAGTGTGGCCAGAGCCCACAACCCGAAGGGAGTCCCCGGATGCGCGCCGCTCGGCATCTCCCCTCGGCAAAACCGCCCTTGAAGTCGATGCACCAGCGGTCCCAACATTTCGTCTCGCGTCTCGCCGCGCGGCCCGCTCCGCATGAACAGATGCGGAATGCCGACGAACGCGAGCTTCGGTGACGGGACGTGGGCTACCGGTGTCCTGCAGCAGCTTGCATAGACCCGCAGGATCCCTTTCGTGTAGAGGCGCACCGCCGCCAAAAGCTCCGACCCCGTCGATATTTCCACCCGCGCCTGCGTCGCGTACGACAAGTCCGTCCCGCCGTGCGCGTCCAGAATGTCGCCGGTTCGGCCCAGATAGTGAGCGTATGTCTGGCAGTCATCGCACAGGCACGAGAGCCGCCGGGCGTTCGCCCACGTGACGCCGCGAACGCACCCGGTGATGGCGCCGCAGGTGCAGGAGGTAGGTAGGTCGATGGGCATGTGACGATGTTACCGATTGTGGGGCTGGGTCGGTCGCGAAGCGAGCTCACGGTACGTGAAGCCCGGATGTCGGCGAACGAAATCGAAGGTCAATCGCAGAGCGTCCAGAGTCTTGAGCTTCGTCACGAAGCCGAGCGCGGCGCGCAGTTGTTCTCGGCCTTCACGCGGTATCGCCCGCCAAGAACCGTGGTTGTACGCAACGGTGTCGAACTCGAGGTCGAAGGCGCGCGCGAGCGAAGCGCCGAACGCGCGGAGGTCGCGCCACATCGGGGGCTGATAGCTCGGAACGCCGGTACGGTCCGCGACGCCCCACGCCCACGCGTAGAAGCGCCGGAAGGGAGAATCGAAGTCCGCCGCGTCGGCTGCGACGGGCCCGGCGAAGAACAGGGCATCCGTCGTCATGAGCGTGCGTGTTCGCCGATACAGGAGCCAAACGTCGCCGATGTCGTTGCCGTCGATCGTCAGCTGCTCGAGCTCACCAGGGTATAGCGGAGCGGCGTCGTCGAGGTATCCGTCGAACGGAATCCGGGCCACCCGCGCGAACCCACGATGCGCCGGTACGCCCCAGACACGGGCGCCCGGAAAGGCGCGGGCGGCCCCCGTCACGTGCGCGAAGTGGTACTTCGCGGGTGCGATCACGTGGGCGACGCTGCCGAGCCTTCGGACCTCCGCGACGACCTCGTCTGCGAGCGGCACCGGATTGACGTAGACGAGCTCACCCGACTGCATGCGCAAGAAGCGGCCGACGCCGAGCGTGCCGAACACCGCGCCCTCCGCTCGCGTCTCGCCGGCGATGCGATAGACGTGCCCGGGTTCCTCTTCGACCAAAGCAGCGGGTCGAGTGGGTGCACGCCACTCCGCCGTGTCCGGCACGAGGTGGGACCACGGATCCCCGTCGGGAACGAGCTCGGTCGCGCGTCGGAAAGCGCGATCCGCGTCGTCCTCGCGCCCGAGCAAACGAAAGCCGAAGGCGCGCGAGAGCTGCCCCATGAAACACTCGCCAGCCCGTCGCTCCAAGATTTGGATGACGGGCGGCAAATCGCGTGACGCCCTCGCGGGCGCAAGGGCGGCCTGACAAATTCGCTGGGCGAGCCGGTGCAGCTCGTCGAGGTTGGCGCCCACCCGCCGCCGCACGTCCGATTCGAACTGGCCCGACATTCCGAGATACAGCTTCGAGGTCCGCATTCCAAGGACCGTGGACGAAGCGTGCGTGGACGACCATGGTCCGATCGGACCAAGCGGTTCAGCGGCGGTGCAGAGGCTCGAACGCATCGAGTCCGCTTCGAGCTAGATCCGTACGCGAATCGAGCTCTAGCTTGGACAAGAGCGAGGCGATCTGGTTTCTGACGGTGTTGACCGAGCTGTCGAGACACCTTGCGATTTGCTCGTTGGTGAGACCGGCGCTGGCGTAACCGAGCACCTGGCGCTCCCGCCGCGTGAGATGGACTCCGTTCGGCCATTCTCGCGGCACTCCTGGCGCCGCGGCGACGACGAGGGACAGGGCCGGCAGGAGGCCCGCGAGCTCATCACGCTCGAGCGAAACTACCGTTCGTGCACGCCGGGCGAGCATCAAGGCGGCCACCGGCTTGCGTCGAAACTGCAGGTACCCGACGACGGCGTCGAGGCCGCCCTCGGCTAGCGAGAGTTCCCGATGGTAGGCTTTCTTCGATTGCTCGGCGCGAGTGTAGACGTCTCTGTCGGAGATGACGCCTCGCCGCTCGACCGCCGCGATGCCGAGCGGCTCGAGCTCCGGCAAGTAGGCGGGCCACCGACGCGCGACAGCGCTCAGAACCCCCGGATGGAACCCGAGTGACGCCACTGGGCCCGAGTTGGTCACCGGGTAGGCTGCGGCGACGTGCAGCGACGCGACGTCGCAATCGAAGCGCTCTCGGAGGTACGAGAGAACGACTTGAAACGACTCCGATGCCGACGGTGCACCGCTCACCCGTTCGAGCAGCTCGTCGGTGGTGGACATGCGAGCCAAGTCTAGCAGCCGACAAGGCGACCCGCAGTTGCTTCAGGCGGCGCTGTCCGCTCAATCCAATTCTCGGAGCTCTCTACCTAACGCAGTAGCGCTCGTCCGAGCCGTCGGCGCAATCGGACACGCGGTCGCACACGACCTCCGTGCTCACCTCGCCGCCGTCGTTGCAGAGGTAGCGGTCGGGCACCGCCGGATCGCAGACGGGGGGGGTCATATCGAGCCCGCAGCCTCCTTCGGTACAGGTGGCGCCTTCGCAGGTGGGGCCGCGACAGACAATGCCGGGCGACATCAGCCTGCCATCACACAATAACCAGTCTCTTCCCCGTACGTCGAAGCACCCGAGTTCGTCGGACTGGTCGAGGCACTCGAATACCTGGTTGCATCGGTCGCCGTCGGCGTGTTCACCGTTGGCGCAGTCGTGAGCCCACCAGCACCTGCCGATGAACGCTTCCACCTCCTTCGAGACCTCGCAACGCTCGGGGAGAGGCTCCCGATCACTGAGATGTGTGCAGGCTCGTTGGA
>DASUTR010000088.1:0-4699 GCA_036374535.1 Polyangiaceae bacterium | reverse complement strand
CCAGGTGCCGGGACGGGTCTCCGGATCCGGACCTTGGAAAACGCCGCGTAACCGCGGGCAGGTGCCGCGGATTGAAGCTCTAGCCGGGGGGAGGGAAGGTCTCCTAGAGTAGCTTTTCTCTTGAGACCCACCGCTCGCGCTTCGCTGCTCGTCCTCGTCGCGGCGGGGTTCGCGGCGGCAATCCCCGACGCGCGAGCGGCGGAGGCCGACGCCGGGGCACCCGCGCCCGTGCCCGCGCCCGCAGGCTCCGTCGCCCCCGCTCCGGTGCCAAAGGCGCGCCCACCGGCGTCCGCTCCGAAACTCGGTCCCACGCCCGGCGGCTCGGCGACGACCGCGCCGTCGTCGAGCGCCGCGGCCGCGGACGCCGGTCTTCCGGACGCCGCCGCTCCCGACGCAGCGGCGCTCGAGGTCTTCGACGCCGCGATCGCCGACCCGGCACCGAGCGCGTCGATCGACGACGCCGCGCTCTTGGCGGTACCGCCCACGCCGAGCGCGATGCCCGTGGTCGTCCCTCCCGCGCCGGTCCCTGCGCCCGAATCGAAGGAGAAGATGGTCGCGCCGGGCGTCTCCGTGCGATTCGCGGACCAGTCGGTGTTCGCAATCCGCGTGGCGCGTGGCGGCCGAACGCTCGAAGAGCGGGCCGCCGCGGTGACGAAGATGCTCGTGCGCGCGGCGGCCGGCGCCAAAGGCTCGGACGTCAAGGTCCAGCGCAAGGGCGACGTGGCGATCGTCCTCGTCGGCTCTACTCCGATCGTTCAGCTGATTCCCGAAGACGCCATGGCCGCCGGGGACGTTTCGCTCGACGTGCACGCGGCGAGCGTGGCCGCAGCCGTTCGCGACGCCATCGACAGCGAGCGCCGCCGTGCGGCCATCGCGCAGTCGGTCGTCTCGATCTCGCTCCTCGTCTTCTTGGGCCTCGTCGCCTTCTATTTGTTGCAAAAGGTGAGCGAGTTCGCCCGCAGGGCGCGCGCGTGGGTCGACGAGCACGGCGAGACGGCGCTCGCCGTGCGCGTGCGGCGCATCGAGGTCGTGAGCCCCGGCACCGTGAAGAGCACGGCGATCGTCGGCCTCGGCGTCGGCAAGTGGATCGCGCAGGTCGCGGTCGTCTATCTCTGGATCGTCTACGCGCTGTCGCAGTTCGAAGCGACGCGCGGCTACACGCAGCGGCTGACCGGGCTCGTGCTCACGCCGCTGTCGGACCTCTTGGCGCGCATCGCCATCGGCCTACCGGTGCTGGTCGTGCTCGTGATCGCGGGCTTCGCGGTCTTCGTGCTCGTGCGCTTCGTCGGCTTGTTCTTCTCGAGCGTCGGGCGTCGCGAGAACGTCGTCCCGTGGATTCCGCAGGACTTGGTGCCGCCCGTGAGCTCGCTCGTGCGCTTCGGCATCATCGTCGGAGCGCTGCTGTTCATCGCGCCGCTCATCACCGGCAGCTCCGAGGGCGTGCTCGCGCGGGCCGGCTGGGTGGTCGTGCTGTCGCTCGGCCTCGCGGCGACGCCCGTGCTCTCGAACGGGCTCGTCGGCTCGGTAGTGCTCTTCGGCCGGCGCCTGCGCGCGGGCCAATACGTCGAAATCGGCGACCACCGCGGCCGCATCACCACGATCGGGTTGCTCGAGCTCAGCCTCGAGGACGACGACGGGGTCGAGACGCTCGTCCCGCACCTTTACACGTTGCTCCGGCCGACGCGGATCGTTCACGCGAAGAGCGCGCCCCGCATGTCGAGGCCTCCGTGAGCGGAATCGGGCCGCTGCTCGGCCTGCTCGTGCTCGCCTACGTCGGCAGCATGTTGGTGAGCGGGCGGACGATCCGCGGCTTCGGGCTCCCGTCCGGCGCCGAATACCTCGTGCTCGGCGTGGTGATCGGCCCGCACGCGCTCGGGGTGCTCACGCGGAGCACCATCACGACCTTCGAGCCGATCTTCGTGCTCGGCGCTTCGTGGCTCGCGCTCGTAGCGGGCATCGGCTACGGCGTCGTCGGTCAGCGGCGCATCCACCCGGGGCGCGCGCTGTTCGGCGTCCTCACCGCCGCGGGCGTCGGAGCGGCCGTCGCAGCCGTGCTCTATTACGTGTTCGGGGCGCTCGGCGTATTTTCCGGCGGCGACCGCTTCCGCGCGGCGCTCGCGGCCGGCATCGTCGTCAGCGAAACGACACGCCACAGCGTGCGCTGGGTGGTGGAACGCTACGGCGCGCGCGGTCCGGTTTCCGATTGGGTCGCCGACATGGCCCGCGCGAGCGCCCTCGTCCCGCTCGTCGGGCTCGGCTGGCTGATGGCGAGCGCTCCTTCGCCCTTGCTCGAAGGAACGAGCTGGGAGCGCCTCGGCGTCACCCTCGCCATCGGCGCCGTGCTGGGGCTCGTCGCCGCCGTCTTGCTCGGTCGCGAGTTTCGCAGGGACGAAAGCTGGGGACTTTTGCTCGGAACTTCCGTGCTGGCCGCGGGTCTTTCCGCGAAAATGGGCCTCTCGTCGATGGCGACGCTGTTCGTCATGGGCCTCACCCTCGCCGTGGTTTCGCGCCACCGGCTCGAGATCAAGTTCATGGTGCAGGAATCCGAGAAGCCCGTGATGCTTCCGATCGTGCTCGCGGCGGGCGCGTCCATCGCGCTCCACGGCACACCCAAGATCGGCTGGATCGTCGCCGCGGCGCTTGCCGCGCGGCTCGGTGTCGAGCTCCTGCGCGGGCTCTTGCTCGCGGTCGTCGTTCCGCCGGTGCGCGCGGCCTGGACGGAGGTCGGCTTCGGCATGAGCTCCACCGGAGCCCTCGCACTCGCGGCCGCGTTCACGCTGCACGTGCGGTCACCCGGGGCTCTCACCGACGTCGTGCTCGTGATCGCGGCGGGCAGCGTGCTGCTCGGCGAAGCCGTGGGTCCGGCGATGCTCCGTCGCGCCATCGCGCGCACCGGCGAAGCTCACGCGGACGGGGCGAGCGCCGCCTCGCCCATCTCCATTCGCCCGTCGCGCGCGCTGGTCTCCGAGTATCCCCCGGAGGCCTCGCCATGAGCGGCCACGGCGGCGCGCCGAAACAGCTCGGGACGCGTGTCATTCAGGCGCTCGCCCTCGCCACGATTTTCGGGCTGCTCTTCGGCGTCACTCGCTACACGCCCTCGCTCCGCGAAGAGCTAGGGATCATCCCTGCCGTCGGCTTCTTGCTCCTCGCCGGCACGCTCCTTTCGGAGCTGCTCGAGCCGTTCGGGCTGCCGCACCTTTCGGGCTACCTGCTCGCGGGCATCCTCGGCGGGCCGCACGTGCTCCACCTGGTCGATCACGAGACCGTCGAGCGGCTCTCGCCCGTGAACACCATCTCGCTTTCGCTCATCGCCCTCGCCGGCGGTGCCGAGCTCAGGACCGCGACCCTCAGAAAAGTGGCGCGAAGTCTCGGCTGGGCGATGCTCACCCAATCCTTCATCGTTCTGTTCGTGATGGGAGGCGTGTTTTTCGCGCTCTCCGGCTTCATTCCGTTCGCCCGCGAGCTCCCGGTCGGCGCGCGCCTGGCGGTTTCTTTGTTGTGGGGGGTCATGTGCATCACGCGCAGCCCCTCGGCGTGCCTCGGCATCCTGGCTCAGACGCGCGCCCGGGGGCCCGTCGCGACGTTCTCGCTGGCGTTCATCATGGCATCGGACGTCGTCGTCATCGTCCTCGTCGCAACGGCCATGATGATCGCGCGCCCCATGCTCACACCGGGCGCGGAGTTCTCGCTCAACGACTTCAAGCACCTCTGGAACGAGCTCATCGGCAGCGTCGCGATCGGAACTACGGTCGGGCTCGCGCTCGCCGCGTACCTCAGGCTGCTCGGGGGTCGCGCGTTGCTCTTGATTCTCCTGGCGATCGGCTTCGCGCTCTCGCCGTTCCTTCGCTACGTGCACGCCGATCCGCTGCTCGCCTTCATCACCGCCGGCTTCGTCGTTCAGAACCTGACCAATCAGGGCCCGAAGCTCTTGCACGCCGTCGAGCAAACGGGGAGCGTCATCTTCGTCGTGTTCTTCGCGACGGCCGGCGCGCACCTGAACGTACCGCTGCTCGAGCAGACCTGGCAGATCGCTCTCACGCTGTGCGCCGCGCGCGCGTTTACCACCTGGGTCGCCGCGCGCATCGGCAGCCGGCTCGCCGATGATCCGCCGACGCTGCGCACCTGGGGTTTCTCGTCGCTCGTCTCGCAGGCGGGCCTCGCGCTCGGGCTCGCGGTCGTCATCTCCGACGCCTTTCCGAGCATCGGCGAAGGTTTCAAGTCACTCGCCATCGCGGCCGTAGCCATCAACGAGATGACCGGCCCCATCCTGTTCAAGTTCGCGCTCGACCGCGCGGGCGAAACGCACCGGGAAGAGGCCGCGAGCCGGACGAGCATCGTGCCGCCGGAACCTGCCCACTAATCGCCGCGCACTGCGGCGTGGTACGAGGGGGACGTGGCGCGGAGCTCGGTGTTCGCCTTGGGGGTGCTTCTCGGTGCGATGGCCGTCGCGCTGCTCGACGTGGTGCGGGCCGGGTTGCGCATGCCGCTGTTTCCGTCCGCCGGGGTCGCCGGCGTCGCTTGGCTCGTCTCGACGGGCGCCCTCGTCCTCGCCGGTGCACCCCTCTTGCTCGCTCACCGCGCCGTGTGGAACGCGTTGCCTCGGAAACTCCGCGCCCTCGCCGGCGGATTCGACGGACTCGTGCTCGGCGCGGCCGCTTTCCTCGTCGAAGATCTACCCTCCATTCCGCTCTGGGCGTGC
>DASUTR010000087.1:0-10630 GCA_036374535.1 Polyangiaceae bacterium | reverse complement strand
CGGCGCGTTCGCGAGCGATCGGGACGCCAGAAACTCGAGGGCGAGCGCGACGAGCGCGACGATGGGCAAGAGCTCGGCGTGGCGACCAATCCACGCCTTGGCTCGGAACAGCATGGGAGCGAGCGGAAGGAGGACGAGCGGCGAGAGGAACCACAGCCACTGCTCGACGAGCTCGACGCGAAGTCCCCTTCGCCGTACCCATACGACGGCACCTGCACCGCCCGCCGCGCCGAACACACCGCCGAGCACGAGCGCGACGAGGAGGCGCTTCCTGAGCTCAGGTCCGAGGGCGTTGTCGATGATGAGCTCGTCGAGCCAGGGCGAGCGAAACGCGAGTTGAGTCCACGTGGCGATGGCCGCGCCGAGCAGCGTCGCGAGCGCGAGCGAGCGCGCGCCGTGCGTAATGAGCGCGTCGCGTTCGGCGGTCTCGTCTTCGAGGGGCTCGGGGGGCGCCACCACGGGCTCGTCCGCGGGAGCCGGAGCGCCGGCCTCGGGTGCGGCCGGGATGGGTGCCGACGAGCCGTCGCTCTCCGCGTCGGTCGGCGTGGCAGGTCCACCTTCCGTCTGGGGGGGCCCAGCCTCCGCGGAACCACTCATGCGGGCTCCCTACTACATCAAACCCGCTGCTGGGGCGACGGTACGAGCGGGAATCCGGGGCAACGCGGCCGAGACGCTCCCGGCCGCCCGTGCTATTACGATGAGCGATGCGCTGGGCGGCGGTGGTTTCGTTGACTTTGGCCGTGGGCGTCGCTTGCGGCGGCCGGTCGGAATACTTCGACGACTACGGGGGTGGCGACGACGACTCGGGGGGCTCCGGCAGCGGTCGAGGTGGCACGAGTGGCCGCGGCGGCACGAGCGGCTCGTTCACCGGCGGAACCGGGTTCGGCGGCACCTCTGCGGGCGGCACGGGTTTCGGTGGCACGTTTACGGGCGGGACGGGAGTCGGCGGCACCTTCGGCGGTGCGTTTCCCTCGGGCGGAAGCGGCGCCGTCGGCGGCGTATTTCCGACGGGCGGGACGCCCGCGGGCGGCGCATTCCCCAGGGGAGGCGCTCCGACCGGAGGCGTTCCGACGGGAGGAGTCAGCGGCACCGCCGGAAGCTCCGTCGGCGGCACGTTCCCGACCGGCGGCTTCGCAGGCAGCATCTTCGTCGGGGGAACGGGCGGCGTCGGCCCCGGAGGGCGAGGCGGCACCTTCACGGGCGGAACCGCCGGCAAAGGCGGCACGAGCACCGGCGGCTTCGCCGGTCAGAGTCCGGGCAACTGCCTCGATTGCATCGCGCGGAGCTGCCCCGACGCGACCGAATGCTTCCAGGATCAGGCCTGTGTCCAAGGCGTCCTTTGCGGCGTCTCGGCCTGTAGCGGGCTCGAAGGGGCTCCTGCGCTTCGCTGCTGGGTTGCCTGTTTCGACGGCGACACGCGCCTCGCTATCCAGGCACTGACCGCGGCGCTTTGCCTGTCATCGAGCTGTTCCATGGCCTGCCAAGGGTTCGGGCAGTAGAGTCGAGGGTGCGCGCGAAAGCGCTCGTTTTTACTCTGACGGCGGCGTGCCTCGCGCTCGCCGTGCCCGCTTCCGCCCAGTTCAACCCGCAGGGAAGAACCAAGAAGCCGAAGCCCCCGGCCGCCGCGCCCGGAGCGAAGCCGAAGCCCGCAAAATCGGGCGCGACGCCTGCGCGGCCGAAGCCCGACGATACGCCGGCGCGCCCACCCGCCGCCGAGAAACCGGCCGGACCGAGTCGGGACGTCCTCATCGCGAGGTACCTCGGCGCGGCCATGGCGCAACCCGGCTCCGAATTTCCCGTCGAGCGGCTCGTCGAGCTTTACCGCGAGCGCGACGGCAACATCGACGCGCTCGTCGCCGAGCTCGAACGCCGCGCCGCCGCCGCCGGCGCCGAACGCTACTCGGCGCTGCTCGCGCTCGCGCTCGTGCAGAAGCTCGACGGGCGACTCGAACAAGCGCTCGCGACGTACGAGCGAGCGGCGGCGGAGCGCCCGACGAGCCCGGCCGCCGACATGGCCGTCGCGCGCTTGCTCGAGCAGCGCGGCGATCGCGCAGGGGCGCGCACCCGCTACGAAAAAGCGCTCGCGCGGGCTCAGACCGACGCCGAACGCGAGCCCATCTTGCGCACGCTCCTCACGCTGTCCCTCGATCTCGCGGATTTCGACGGAGCTCGCCGCTTCCACCGCGAGCTCGTGAAGCGCGCCGGGGGCTCGTTTTTCGTGCGCTCCGAGCTCGGGCGGGAGCTCTACACGCGGGGTCAGTACGAGCAGGCCGTCGCCGAGCTCCGCGAGGTCGTGAAGGCGGCTGCGGGCGACAACCGCGTGCTCGCTCCGGCACTGCGTGATCTCGGTCGCGCGCTCGCCCGCGCGGGAAAGCGCAAGGAAGCGCTCGTCGAGCTCGAGCGAGCGCTCGGTTACGCCGGGGGCGCCGCGGGCGTGCGCCGCGAAGTGTACGAAACCATCGCGGAGGTGTACCGGGCCGACGGGCGCCTGCCCGAGCTCACCGAGCGCCTCGAGCGAGCGGGCGCGCGGGACGCCGACGAGCTGCGCCTGCTCGCTTCGCTCTACGAGGAGTCGGGGCGCATCGATCAAGCGCTCGCCACGCACAAGAAGGTGCTGGCGCGAGACGCAGGCGACATCGCGACGCGACTCAAAGTCGTGAGCCTGCTCGAAGCGCAGGGCTCGCTCGACCAGGCCGTGCGCGAATACGAGGCGCTGATTCGCGCCGCGCCGCGCAACCCCGAGTACGTCTTTCGTCTCGCGTCGACTCTGCTCCAGCGCGGCGAGCGCGCCCGTGCCCTCGCCGAGCTCGAACGCCTCGAAGCTCGGTCCGCAGCGGACGTCGAAACGCTCGCCGCCCTCGTCGATCTCTACGAGCGCCTCGGCGAAAAGCAGAAGAGCATGGCGCTTCTCCAGCGCGTCGCGGCGGCGAGCGGCTCCGATCCCGAGCACCTCGTCGAGCTCGGTACGCGTTACTGGGTCGAGGGCGACAAGGCGAAGGCGCTCGCAACGTGGAAGCGTATTCGCAACGTCGGCGTCGATCGTGCACAGGCGCTGCTCGTGCTCGGCGAAGTCTATCTGAATCACGACCTCGTGAAGGAGGCGCTCGAGACATTGAGCGAGGCCGTGAAGCTCGACCCGAAACAGTGGCGACTGAAAAAGGCGTACGCCATCGGCCTCGAACGCGCGGGCGGGAACGCCACGTCCGCCGACGTGAAGCGCGGCCACCTCGACGCGGCTCTGCAAATTTGGGAGCAAATCTTGCGCGACCCCGGCTCGCAGCCGGACGCCCAGCGCGAAGCGCGCCAGCACCTCGTCACGCTTTGGAGCTTGCGCGGCCAGCTCAACCAGCGCGTGAGCGGTCTCGCCAAGCGCTTCGCGGCCAAACCTCCCGATCTCGAAGCGGGCCGGCTCGTCGCCGAGGCCGCGACCCGCACCCGCCGCTACGCGGACGCCGAGCGAGTGCTGCGCCGCCTCGTCGAGCTTTCGCCGACCGACGCGTCGCTGCTCGGCGAGCTCGAGCGCGTGCTCGTGCTCGAGCGCAAACTCGCCGACGCCATCGCCGTGCTCGAGCGCCTCGTAGCCGTCGAGCCGAAGCGCGCTCGCGAGCACTATCAGCGGATGGCCGAGTACGCCGCGGAGCTCTATCGCGACGACGACGCCATCGCGTACGCCGCGCGCGCCGTCGAGCTCAGTCCCGATGACGCGGCCGGCCACGAAAAGCTCGGCCGCATGTACCGCCGGCGCCAGCAGAACGACAAAGCGATCCTCGAGTTTCGGCAGGCCATCGTGAAAAACGAGCGCGCGTTCGCCGTGCACCTCGAGCTCGCGGAGCTCCTCATGGGGCAGGGCGAGCTCGACGAAGCCGATCGCTTGCTCCGGCGCGTCGTGCGCGCGTGTCCCGACGACGAGCTTGTCGTGCGCGCCGCGCGGCTCGCGGTGCAGCTGAACCTCGGCCGCGGAACGCTCGAATCGTTCGAGCGAGAAGTCCTGCCCGTCGCGCTCGCGAATCCCGACCGGCCGCTGTTCCGCCGCTTGCTCGTCGACATCTACGGCGCCCTCGCGTACCCGCTGCTCGAACGCGCGCGCCGCGGCTCGCCCGCTGAAGCCGCGGAGGCGAAAAACGCCCTCACGAAGCTCGGCGAACGGGCCGTGAAGCCGCTGCTCGACGCGCTCGGCGACGAGCGCGCGGCGCAGCAGCAGACCGCGATCACGCTGCTCTCGCACGTCGGCAGCAAGAGCGCCGGCCCCGCGCTCGTCGCCTACGCTTCCTCGAACGCCGACCCGGCGCTGCGCGTGCGCGCGATGATCGCGGCGGGCACGCTGCGCGATCCGGCGCTGCTGCCGCGTCTCCAGCCGTTGCTCCTGCCGGGCGGCGTGGCGCGCGCCGACGACTCCGATCCCGTCGTGGTCGCCGCCGCCTGGGCCGTCGCGCGCCTGCGGTCGCCGCGCGCCAAACCCGAGCTCTTCGCGCTCACGAACAGCGAGGCCCAAAATCTGCGGGCGCTCGGAGCGATCGGGCTCGGTTTGCTCGGTGACAAGAGCTCGGTGCCCACGCTGAAGCGCCTCGCGGCTTCGGGCGAGAGCGGCAACGTCGCGCGGGCGGCGGCGGCACGCGCCCTCGGCCTGCTCGGCGCGCGGGGAGAGAGCGAGACGCTCGCCGAGCTCGCCCGTTCGCCCGATCCCACCCTGCGCGGGAGCGCCCTCACGACCCTCGGTTGCCTGAGGATTCCGGAAGCGGCGAGCGCCATCGCCGACGCGCTCGTGAGCCCGGACGCCGACCTCCGCGCCGCCGCCGGCACGGCGGCCGTGGCCTTTTCGACCGGCGAGTGTCGCACGCCGGCGGACGCGCTGCCGCCCCCCGAAGGCCGCGTCGACGTCCGGGAAACGCTCGACGCCATGCGCCCGGGTCCGTACACGACGAAAGAGCGCGTCGATGCGCTCGAGCGCTTCGCTCCGGAGCTCGCCCGATCGAGCGCGCTCGCGGCGCGGAGCTCGCCGGAGCGCGCGCGTGCGGTCGTCGAGGCCCTCGGCCTCGGAACCGCGACGGCGCCCGTGCCGGCGCTCGTCGGTGACGCCAAGGGCGAGGAGCTCGAGCGCGCGCGGCGCGCCATCGCCGGTGTCGCGAGCGGAATGGTCTCCGTCTTCACGTCGCTCGCGCGTCATCCCTATGCCGAGGTGCGCGTCGCGGCGATCGATTTTCTGGGCTCTCGCGCGGATCCGGTCGCGCGCGAGGCCGTCGCTCGGGCCATCGACGATCGCGAGCCCGTGGTGCGGCGCTCGGCGCTCGCCGCCATAACGAAGGGCAATGCCGCCGGCGCGGCGGCCGCTGCGCGCCTGCTCGGCTCCGAGGAAGACTGGGCGTTGCGCGTGCTCGCCGCCGAAGCACTGGCGCGCTCCGGCGCGCCGGAGATGGACGACGTGGTCGTCGCTCTCGAGCACGCCGCGCGCTCCGACGGCTACGCGCTCGTTCGCGAAGCCGCGGCGCGGGCTCTTTCGAGCGTCAGCCCCGCGCGCGCGCGCGCCGTACTCGAGACGCTTGCGAAGACGGACGCCGAGCGGCGTGTTAGAGACGTGGCATGCGAGCTCCTCGGCGGCTGCCGTTGATGAGACCGAAGTCTTCGGTCCTGCTCGCGTGCTCGCTGTTCGCCCTGGGCGGCTGCCGTTCGCTCGAGCGCTTCGATACGTCGGGTGCGGCGGCCTACTGCGGGTCGATCGTGGGGGCGCAGCTCTTCCAGGACGGCTTCATCCCCGACAATACGCCGCCGAGCTTGAGCTTGAACCTCGAGCTCGACGTCGATCGCCTGGCGACCCGCCCCGGCACGATCACGTCGGACGACGGTGCTACCGGGCTCTGCAGCAAGACAGGCGAGCCCCTTTTTCGGAACGCGCCCCTCCGCGCCATCGAAGAAATCTTCCACGACGATCTTTCGCAGGCGGAGTTCGGCGAGGGCCACCAGCACGACTTTTTCGCGTGGGTCGATTCGACCTGCCAGGGCACGATGGTCGCCGTCGTCTCGCTCCTCACGAACGGCGCCGTCGAAGTGCGGCTCTTGAAGCCGGCCGCCGATCCGCCCGCGGACGCGAGCGCGGCGGAGCGTCCCGGCTTCGCGAAATTCTACCTGCGCAAGAACGAAAAGGGCTGCAGCTTCTAGCGTGCGCGCGCAAGGCGCCTCGCCCGACAGGGTTCGTTTTCGGCGCGCTCAAGCGAATTCGACCGAACGCTTGGTAAACGCGCCGTCCATCCACCAGCCGGTGATCGGAAAGCTCGGCTTCGAGCCAGCCGCACTGGCGGCTCCGGCCGCCACGATGACGGGCGCGAAGTGCTCGGTCGTCGGCAGCGCCATCCGCGCCGCGGGGGCGCGCTTCTCGAAATCGATGAGCGCGTCCACGTCGCCGCGCTCGAGCGTCTCGGCCGTCCACGCGTCGAAGTCGCGCGCCCAATCCGGAGTCCCCGGGCGGAACGCGAAGCGCATGTTGTGCGTGAGAAATCCGCTGCCCATGACGAGCACGCCCTCCTCGCGCAAGGGCGCGAGGGCGCGCCCCATCTCGAAGAGCTCCTTCGGCTCGAGGCTCGGTAGCGAAAGCTGCAGCACCGGCACGTCGGCTTCCGGATACATGGCGACGAGCGGGACATACGCTCCATGGTCGAGCCCGCGGTCGGGCGCGTCGGTCGTCGCGAGCGAGCGCTCGGCGAAGAGCTCCTTCACACGGCCGGCGAGCGCCGGTGCGCCGGGCGCCGGATACGTCACCTGGTAGTAGCGCTCCGGAAATCCGTAGAAGTCGTAGACGAGCGGCACGGTCCTCGTCGCGCCGAGCGACGCGGGTCGTTTCTCCCAGTGTGCCGAGACGACGAGCAGCGCCTGCGGCCGCGGCAGCTTTTTCGCCCACGCCGCGAGCTCGGAGACCCACAGAGCGTCGTCGAGCAGCACCGGCGCGCCGTGCGCGAGAAATACGACTGGCATCGGTTTCACATCCGCTCGCTTTGGTTTCGTGCTTGAGCTTTCCATTGCGCTCACCTCCGTACGCCGGCACCCGAAGCCCGCCAACGTGGGCATTATCGCGAGGGTTTTCAAGGCCAGACGCCGATCCATCGTGGCCATAACTTAGCGCGCCCGAAAGGCGGGTGTCGGGGCTTGGCGCTGCTCGGCCGCCTCGCTATACCCTCGGCCCATGTCCGAACCTCGCGCCGACATCGCGCTCATCGGCCTCGCCGTGATGGGCCAGAACATCGTCATGAACATGAACGACCACGGGTTTACCGTGGCCGTCTACAACCGTACGTCGAGCGTCACCGACGAGTTTCTGGCGACCTCGGCCAAAGGCTCGAAGGTCATCGGAACCCACACGCTCGAGGAGCTCGTCGGTGCGCTGAAAAAGCCCCGACGGGTGTTCATCCTCGTCAAGGCCGGCGCCGCGGTCGACGCCGTCATCGACCAGCTCGTACCCCTGCTCGAAAAGGGCGACATCGTCATCGACGGAGGCAATTCGCATTTTCCCGACAGCGAGCGTCGCTTCGCGAAGCTCAAGGAGAAGGGCATCCGCTTCATCGGCACCGGCGTTTCGGGCGGAGAGGAAGGCGCGCGCCGCGGCCCGTCGATCATGCCCGGCGGCGACAAGGAAGCGTGGCCGCACGTGAAGGAGATCTTCCAGAGCATCGCCGCGAAGGTCGACGGCGAGCCGTGCTGCGACTGGGTCGGCAGCGGCGGCGCCGGTCACTACGTGAAGATGGTGCACAACGGCATCGAGTACGGCGACATGCAGCTCATCGCCGAGTCGTACCAGCTCATGAAGGAAAGCCTCGGCCTCCGCGCCGAGGAGCTCCACGGCGTGTTCGACCAATGGAACCGCGGCGTCCTCGACAGCTACCTCATCGAGATCACGCGCGACATCTTCGCCGTGAAGGATCAAGACGGCTCACCGCTCGTCGACAAGATCCTCGACACGGCGGGCCAAAAGGGCACCGGCAAATGGACGTCGAACTCCGCGCTCGATCTCGGCATGCCCGTGACGCTCATCGGTGAAGCCACCTTTGCCCGCGCCCTGTCGTCGCTGAAAGACGAGCGCAAGCGCGCGAGCCAGCGACTCGGCGGCCCCACGCCGACGTTCTCGGGTGAGAAGAATGCGTTCATCGCCGACGTCGAGCGGGCCCTCTACGCGTCCAAGATCGTGAGCTACGCGCAGGGCTACATGCTGCTTCGCGAGGCGTCGAACGAATACAAGTGGGATCTGAACTTCGGGTCCATCGCGCTCATGTGGCGCGGCGGCTGCATCATCCGGAGCCGCTTTCTCGGCGACATCAAGAAGGCATTCGACAAGAATCCCAAGCTCGAAAACCTCCTCGTCGACGACTTCTTCCAAAACGCCATCAAAGAATCGCAAGACGGCTGGCGCCGCACCATCGCCCACGCCGCCACCGCCGGCATCCCGACGCCCGCCATGAGCTCCGCTCTCGCCTTCTACGACGGCTATCGCCGCGAACGCCTCCCCGCAAACCTCGTCCAAGCCCAGCGCGACTACTTCGGCGCGCACACCTACGAGCGCGTCGACGGCCCCCGGGGCGAGTTCCACCACACGAACTGGACGGGCCGCGGCGGAAACGTGAGCTCGCGGTCCTACAACGCGTGAGTCCTCCGAGGCTCGCTCGGGGCCTGCGCCCCCGGCCGCACTCTGGGAACGATTGACGACCGCGGCGGGTCGGGCGGACACTGCCCGAGCGCCGATTCCGCCTTGGGGCGCGAAGGTGTCGCTCGACCATGTCCGTTCGGTGTTCCAGCTGCGCTACGGAGATCGAGGACGGCATTCCGGTGTGTCCCGAATGCGGAACCCGCGTGCCGAGCCCGCCCGACGCGGCGCCGTCGTCCGAGCTCCGCCGGCTCACGATCATGTGCCCCGATCTCATCGGCTCGACGCGACTCGCGCAGACGCTCGAGCCCGAGGTGTGGCACGAGCTCCTCGCGCACTACCAAAGAGAATGCGTCAAGGTCATCGAGCGCTGGGGGGGCAACGTCGCGCAGCACACGGGTGACGGGATCTTCGTCTACTTCGGATATCCGACCACGTTCGAGGACGACGCGCGGCGAGCCGTCGGGGCCGCGCTCGAAATCACGCGCGTCGTTCCTCTCCTGCAGACGCCCGCGGGGATTCCGCCGCTCGGCGTGCGCGTCGGCGTGGACTCGGGTCCGACCGTCGTCGGTACGATCGGCTCGGGCCGCCGCCGCGAAAATCTCGCGGTCGGGAGCGTGCCCAATCTCGCGTCCCACATCGAGAAGCGCGCGCACAGAAATGGCGTCGTGGTCTCCGACTCGACGCGGCGGCTCGTCCAGGGCTACTACGAGTTCGAGCCGCTCGAAGGCGACCTCGGCGACGTGGAAGGGTCGATTCGGCTCTTTCGCGTGCTGCGCGCCACGGGTGCAGCGCGCTTCATCGACGCGGCCGTCGCGGTGGGGCTCACGCAGTTCATCGGGCGCGACGCCGAGCTCATCGAGCTCCAGGGCTCGTGGGGCCGGGCGATCGAGGGCGCAGGAACGACCGTGCTCGTGCGCGGAGAAGCCGGTATCGGCAAATCGCGTCTCATCCAGGAGTTCAAGCGGTTCGTCTCGCGCGCCCCGTGCGAGGTGTTCGAGTGGCATTGCAGCGAAGACGCGCAGGGGACGCCGCTCCGTCCCGTCGCCGAAGCCATCGCGCGGCGCTTCGAAATCACGGAGGACGATCCCGTCGACGCCCGTCTGGCGAAGCTCGAGCGCGGTCTCGCCGAGCTCGGCGTCACCGGCGACGAGCCGGTATGGCTCTTCGCGTCCCTCTTGTCGATCCCGTCCGCGTCGGCGCGCCGGCCTCAGGACACGTCGCCGCAGAGCATCCGCAAAAAGACGCTCGAGAGCCTCCTATCCGTCGTCCGGGCGCTGAGCGCCGAGCGCGCGCTCCTGCTCGTCGTCGAGGACCTGCACTGGGCCGACCCGTCGACGCTCGAGCTCATCGGCCTCGCGATGGAAAAAAACCGCGACGCTCGCATCATGACGGTGCTCACCTGCCGCCCCGTCTTTCGCGCGCCGTGGCAGACGGAGCCGATCCAGACCGAGGTTCAGCGTCTCTCTCGCGTCGACACCGAACGGATGATCACCCAGGTCGCGCACGGCCGGACGCTGCCGCCCGACGTGGTGGAGGAGCTCACCTACCGCAGCGAGGGCCTGCCGTTCGTCATCGAGGAGCTCACGCGCGCCGTGCTCGAGTCGGGCGTGCTCGCCGATCACGGCGACCACTACGAGCTCTCCAAGCCGCTCGATACCGCGATTCCTCCGAACGTGTCCGCGTCGCTCACCACGCGCCTGCACCGGCTCGGAGCGACCAAACGCACGGCGCAGGTCGCGAGCGTGATCGGCCGGACCTTCGGCTACGCCACGATTCGACTCGTCGCCGACCGCAGCGAAGCGGAGCTCCAGAGCGACCTCGAACAGCTCGCGCGCGCCGACTTGCTGTATGCCAGCGGAGATCCGCAAGACCCGCAGTGGACGTTCAAACATGCGCTCATCAAGGAAGCGGCCTACGCGTCGCTCTTGGGCAAACAGCGGCGGGCGCTCCACGAAAAAATCGCCGACGTGCTCGTCGAGCGCTTCCCGGAAACGGCGAACGCCC
>DASUTR010000086.1:0-12219 GCA_036374535.1 Polyangiaceae bacterium | reverse complement strand
GCGATCATCCCCTTTTCCTGCTGCCGCAGGCGGCGCGCGCCGAGCTCATCAGCCGGCTCTACGGGGAGGCCGGCGTTCGTGAACCCTCGCCCGCGTGGATCTTGCGCGGCAGCCTCTCGCACAAGAGTCGCCAGGTCTTCGACGCGTTGCTCTCGAGCTACGAAGGCGCGCTCGACGAGGTGCTCCGCCACGTCCAGGTCGAGCGGTACTTCATCTCGCGCCGTTACCGCACCGGCGCCGTCACGATCGGTCCCGAGCTCTCGGTCGACGCGGGCGAACGCCAGCTCACGGCCGATCGCAGCGTGACGGCGCTGCCGTCGGCGCTCCAGTCCGTCACGCTCTACGAGGCCTTCGGCGAGCTCGTGGACGCCATGGGCGGCATCCTCGAATTTTCGGATCTCCTGAAGCGACCGCTCGACGCCTACAAGTACCTGCAGATCACGGCCGAGACCGGTGAAGTGCACCTGCGCTCGCAGAGCGTCCTCGTGAATTGCGTGCTCATCGGCAGCGCGAACGAGCTTCACTTGAATGCGTTTCGCGAGCACGCCGAGTGGGAGAGCTTCCGGGGTCGCCTCGAGCTCGTGCGCGCGCCCTACCTCTTGAGCTGGGTGGACGAAAAGCGCATTTACGACGCGCAGATTGCACCGCAAGTCCGCCGGCACGTCGCGCCACACGCCACCGAAATGGCCGCGATGTTCGCGGTTCTCACGCGGATGCGCCGTCCGAACGGCGAGCGTTACAATAAGCCCCTCCGCGACATCGTCGGCGAGCTCGGCGCCGTCGAGAAGATGGACCTCTACGCCACGGGAACGACGCCCGACCGGCTCGACGACGAGGCCGCGAAGATCCTGCGCTCGGCGATTCCCGCGATCTACCGCGAGAGCGACGCGTACCCCATCTTCGAGGGCAGCGTGGGAGCGAGCCCGCGCGAGATGCGCACCGTCCTGCTCGATGCCGCGCAGAGCCCGCGCTACGAGAGCCTGTCGCCGCTCGCCGTGCTCCACGAGCTCGACAGGCTCTGCGAGCGCACGGGCGAGTACGCCTTCCTCGAGGAAGAACGGCTGCCGGGCGGCTACCACGATCACGTCCTGTTCCGAAAAACGCTGCGCCAGCGCCTGCTCGACACGTTCGAAGACGAGTTTCGCGCGGCGAGCGGCCTCGTCGACGAAAAGCGCTACACCGAGCTCTTCGAACGCTACGTGACGCACGTGAGCTATTCGCTGAAGCGCGAAAAGGTGCGAAACCCCATCACCGGTCAATACGAGGATCCCGACAAGCGCCTGATGGAGGAAGTGGAGACCTTGCTCGGCGCGCCCGACGAGCCCGAAGAGCTCCGACACTCGCTCATCAACGCCATCGCCGCGTGGGTCATCGACCACCCCGACGATCCCATCGACCACGCGCGTATCTTTGCGCCGCAGCTCCGGCGCATCCGCGAAGCCGTCTTCGCCGAGCGCCGCACGGCCATCGCGCGCCTCTCGCGTGATGTCGTCGTCCTGCTCCGCCAGGAAGGGAGCGGCCTCGACGAAGCCCGCCGTTCGGCCGCGCGCCGCGTCGTCGACGAACTCGCGAAGCGCTTCGGTTACGAGGATTCGTCGACGGCCGACGCCGCTGCCGTGCTCGTCGGCGAGCGTTTCGCCGAGCTCTTGACCTGAGCGGTCTTACGCGAATCGACGGGCGCACATGCTGTTCGACACGCATTGTCACCTCGACGCGAGCCACTTCCCCGACGGAGCGGACGACGTGCTCGAGCGAGCTCGCTCGGCGGGTGTCGGCCATTTCACGGTCATCGGCGTCGGTTCGCTCGAGACGGCGCGCGCAGCGGTGGCGCTCGCCGAACGCCGCGCCGACGTGACCGCGACCGTCGGCGTGCACCCCCACGACGCCTCGACCCTCGACCCTGCGCTCGAGTCGGAGCTCGGTGAGCTTCTGACGCGCGAGCGCGTGCGCGCCCTCGGTGAGGTGGGGCTCGACTATCACTACGAGCATTCGCCGCGCGACGTTCAGCGGGAGGTCTTCCGGCGCATGGTTGCGCTCGCGCGCTCCGCGAAAAAACCGCTCGTCATCCACACGCGCTCCGCACCCGACGAAACGCTCGAAGTCCTCGAGGCGGAGGGCGCCCGCGACGTGGGCGGCATCATCCACTGCTTCAGCGAGGATCGCCGCTTCGCGACGCGCGCCCTCGAGCTCGGCTTCTACCTGTCTTTCTCGGGGATCCTGACGTTCAAGAACGCGCACGCGATCCACGACGTCGCGCGCTTCGCGCCAGCCGATCGCATCCTCGTCGAAACCGACAGCCCCTACCTTGCGCCCGTCCCGCTGCGCGGAAAGAAGTGCGAGCCTGCGTTCGTCGTCCACACGGCGAAACGCCTCGCCGAGCTTCGCGGCGTGCCTCTCGGCGAGATGGAAACCGCGACGACCGAAAACGCCGCACGCGTGTTCGGCGTCGTCCTGGCCTGAATTTCGGCCTTCGGCTTGACAGAGCGCCGGGCCCGCCGTCATATTCCGGCCCCTTGCCGAGGTAGCTCAGCTGGTTAGAGCACGCGCTTCATAAGCGTGGTGTCGACGGTTCAAGTCCGTCTCTCGGCACTGAATTCCTTGCTGGTTCGCATTGACCGGTTCGAGCAGGGGCCGTGCTGGATCGCGAGACAGGGGCGCCCCGGGCGTGGCACGCCTGCCGCAGGGCGAGAACCAGCGCGCGTCGCGATCGATCGGAAAACGTCGCGAAGCGCGTAGCGACTTCTGCGACGGCGCGCCGCGCGGGTCGGGAACGGTGATTGCAGTGACGGCACCGACCAGGAGCGAGGTGACCATGTTTCATTGCGTATCGAAGGGTGCGAAGCGAAGTGTCGTGGGGGGGATGGCGGTCTTGGGGCTCGGCTGTAGCGTCGAGAGCGGGCCCGAAGCGGAACTCGCTACCGATGAGGGCGCGCTCGCACGCTGCGCGCGCGTGAGCGTTTCCGCCTCACGCTCGGCGGTGAGCGAGGCGGGGGATCGAGCCTACTTCCGGGTAGCGCTCACGGAGCGCCCGCGCGGACCGGTGCGCGTCACGGCGACGAACGGAAGTACCGTCGCCGTCGCCGTCGCCCCCGCCACGCTGTCGTTTCGACCGAACGATTGGGACGTCCCGCAGACGTTCACCGTGAGCGCCGTCGACGACTCGGAGTTCGACGGAGACATCGATGCCGCCATCACGCTCACGGCCTCGAGCCCGGACCAGCGCTTTGCGGGAAGCGTGCAGGCCCTGAGCGTGCGTGCCGTCGACGACGATTTCCAAGTCGTCGGGTACCGCGCGCGCAGGCTTCACGGTGTCGAAAGCGGTGCGGTCGCCATCAACAACCGCAATCAAGTCGCGCTCACCATCGCCGGCTCGCCGCATCACGCGTTCTTGTGGGAAGAGGGTGTGCTCACCGACCTCATGGGGCTCGATCCGAGTCGGCAGAGCCACGCCGTCGACATCAACGACGACGGCACGGTGCTCGGCTGGAACGACACGCTGAACGGCGTCGTGCGGTTCCTGTATCGAGAGGGGCAGCTCGCGGCGACACAGGGGGAGGTGTGGGCCATCAACGACCGCGGCCACACCGCCGGCGACGCGCTCTACGCGGACGGCGCGCGAACCGAGCTTCCCGACATCGGGCCGGCGCCGGCGCTAGGCCGGGGCCTGAGCGACGATGACGCCGTGACGGGTACGGCGCCCGTCGAGCCGTTCGGCGCGCACGCCTTCTTCTGGGACGACGGCGTGTTCACCGACCTCGGAACGTTCGGCGGCCCCGTCGGCGAAGGCCTCGCCGTGAACGATCACGGCCACGCCGTGGGCCGCATGTTCACACCGGAAATCGTGAATCGGCCGTTCTTGTACGCGTTCGGCGCGGTCGTCGACGTCGGAACCGTCGGTCCGAGCCCGGGCGGCAGCGTCCGGGCTATCAACAACCGCAACGACATGGTCGGCGCGGACGAGGACGCCGCCCGAATACCCGAACGAGGCTGGGTCGGACGGCTCGGAACGATGCGAGCGATCATTCCGCTGCTCGTCGACGGAAGCTGCTTTCAAGTCGTCGAGCCGGCCGACGTGAACGACGGCGGAGTGATTGCCGGACGAGCGCTCGCGTGTGGCGAGAACGGCTTCAGCGCTTACGTATTCGAGCCCGTGAAGATCGCGCCCGGCGCCGATCCGCCGGGCGAGGACATCTAGCGCTCAGTTGTTGCCGAACAGATCGTGGATCTTCGAGTCGAGGGCGACCGCGATCTTGTACAAGCTCGAGATCGACGGGCTCGATTCGGCGCGCTCGATTTGCGAGAGCAGCGAGATGCTGAGCCCCGTGCGGCGGCTCATCTGCTTCAGCGTGAGCTCGCGCTCCTTGCGCATCGTGCGGATGGTGTCGCCGATGATGCGATGAAGCTGCTCTTCGGGCGTGCGCGCGAGACCCTTGCGCTTCATCACGCGGGCGAGCACCTCGCGGAACTCGTCCACGTTGAAGGGCTTCTTGATGTAGTCGACGGCGTCGAGCTTCATCGACGCGACGGCGGTGTCGAGGTTCGGATGGGCCGTGAACATGATGACGGCGACGTCGCTGTCGACGGCGCGTACGCGCTTCAAGACTTCGATGCCGTCGAGCTTGGGCATCATCACGTCGAGGATCATGACGTGGTACTCGCCCTGACGAATCTCGTCTTCGACGAGGGTCGGATCGCTCATGGTCTTAACCGTGAACCCGTCCTTTTCGAGGAGGGTCTGCATGTAGTCACAGATGGCCTTATCGTCGTCGACGATGAGGATACGGACGGAAGGCACTTCGATCGGCACAGGTCGCTCTCCTCGGCGGGGGACTCAGTTTTCCCGTGGCAAATGCAGAAAACTGGTTACCGTGACACTATAATGGAATCTGTTTACGACTGCACTAGATTTTATAACGTGAGGCGAAAGCTGAGCAATTTTACAAGCTTACGGGACGAACTTCGCCGCCGGGATCGCAGTTTTTGAGGCTGGCTCTCCTCCGGCATCGACTTCCGTGGTGACGACTCGATGCGAGGGCACGACCGCCGGCTTCCGCGTTCGGTGACGTCGTTGTCCGTGCGCGGTGCGGAGTCATGCAGCGCCGCAACGTAAGACCGCTGGTCGCCGATTGTTCCGCCGCGCGCGCAAATCGCTGGCGACGAGCGCACGGGCGCGGCATGCGAATCGACGCAGCGCGCCTCGCCGCTCGGGCCGCTGCTCCGCTCGCGTCGGAGTAAATCGCTCGAGAGCGGATTCCAGTGGACGAGGCACGTCGCCATGCAGGCGTGCGAATGCGGACCTTCTTCGGCGTTCGGAAGCGCCCGCCTTGGAAGGGCGTCTTCGTCGCGTGCGCGAACTGACCAAGCCGGCTCACTCTGAAGAAAGCGTCGGGTGCCGGCCCCGTGCGCTTTGCGTCTCTGCTGTTTGTGTTTGTCGGGGCGGCCAGATTCGAACTGGCGACCTCACGGACCCGAACCGTGCGCGCTACCAAACTGCGCTACGCCCCGAACAGGCGGCCCCGTTTTCGGGGCGGCGGGAGGATGATGGGAGCCCGGGGCCAAGTCAAGAAGACTTACGCTTCTTGAGCTCGGAAACGAGGGCCGGAACGGCCTGGAACAGGTCGGCCACGAGCCCGTAATCGGCGATTTGGAAGATGGGCGCTTCGGCGTCCTTGTTGACGGCCACGATGATCTTCGAGCTCTTCATGCCGGCGATGTGCTGGATGGCGCCCGAAATTCCGACCGCAACGTAGAGCTCGGGGGCAACGATCTTTCCGGTTTGCCCAACCTGGAAATCGCCGGGTGCGTACCCGGCGTCGACGGCCGCCCTGCTCGCACCGATGGCCGCGCCGAGTGCGTCGGCCAGGGGCTCGAGGACCTCGAAGAACTTCTCCTTGAGCGCGCGGCCTCCGGAAACGACGACGCGTGCTTCGGTGAGCTCCGGACGCTCGCTCTTTACCGCGTCGAGCCCGACGTACTCGACACGCGCCGCCGCGGCGCCCGGGGCAGCCTTCGCGACGGCTTCGACGGGCGAGCTACCCCCGGAAGGGGCGGCCGGGTCGAATTCGCTCTGGCGTGCCGTGGCCACCTGGATGGGCGTCGAGAGCTCGGTCGTTCCGAACGCATTACCCGCGAACATCGGCCGCTTGTAGAGGACCTTGTTGCCCTCGACGGTGACGCTCGAGCAATCGCCGGCGTACGCGGCGTCGAGACGAGCCGCCACGCGCGGCATCAGGTCCTTGCCCTGGCTCGTGGCGGTCGCGACGAGCAGCGAGTAGCCGCGTCCGACCTCGGCGACCGTCGGCGCGTAGTGCTCGGCGACGTACTTCGCGAGCGACGGGTCTTCGCAGACGAGAACGCGCTCGGCTCCGAAGGCGGCAAGCTCGGTGGCCGCGGCTTTGGCGGCGCCGCCGAGCACCAGGATCGAAAATTTCCCGCCCACGGCAGGCGCCGCGAGCTTGGCGAAAGCGATGGCGGAGAGCGTCGCCTTTTTCAAGCTGCCGTCTTCGGCGACTTCGGCAACGACGAGTGCGTTCGGCATGTTCAGAGCACCTTCGCGACGTTTTGGAGCTTTTCGACGAGCTCGGCCGGATCCTTCACTTTGACGCCGGCCGACCGCGCCTGGGGACGTTCGAATTTCAGCATGCGTGATGCGAGGCTCGCGCCGGGGGCGTAGTCGGCGAGCGTCTTCGCGACGAGCGGCTTCTTCTTCGCCGCCATGATCGCCGGCAACGGGGCAAAGCGAACACCCTCCGCGTAGACGTGCGCGGAGTCGGTGTGCTGCGAGTAGACGCTCTTCGGCGCGACCACGCGCAGATCCACGGTCACGACCGCCGGAAGCTTCACGCGGAGCGTGAGCACGCCGCCATCGACTTCGCGTCCGACGAGCAGGCTCGGTCCGTCCTCGCGGATGGTCGCGGCGAAGGTCGCCATGGGCCAGTCGAGGTGCTCGGCGAGCCTCTGGCCCACCTGATTGCTGTCGCCGTCGACGGCTTGCTTGCCGAGCAGCACGAGATCCGGCTTCTCTTCGGCGACGACGCCCTTCAGCGCGAGGGCGACGAGCCTCCCGTCGAGCGCGTCGTCGGTCGCCTCGATGCGGATGGCACGGTCGGCGCCGGTCGCGAGCGCGGAGCGCAGCGTCGTCTCGGCTTCCTTCGGGCCGAGGGTCACGACGACGACCTCCCCGAGGCGTTGCTTCGGCGCCTTTCCGTTCTCGGTGAGGCGGAGCGCCGCTTCGAGAGCGTACTCGTCGAACGGGTTCGGCTTCCACTCGAGGCCGGTCGTGTCGACCGCCGCGCCCGAGGCGGCGATTTTTATCTTGTTCGCGTTGTCCGGATCGGCGACGCGCTTCAAAGCAACGAGGATCTTCACGCGGCTCTCCCTTGGCTGCTTGGGTCCGCATCGATTCTCACCGGGCGCGGCCGGGGCCCGCAACCCGGTGCTCGCTCGGCCGTTTGGCCGGGGAAACGCCGGCCGGCGGGGCAATCCTGCGCCCGCCGTGAATTCAAGCTAAGAACGCCGGGCTTTGCCGATCGTCACCGACTTTCTCGTGCTTGGCAGCGGTATCGCCGGGCTCACCTTCGCCTTGCGCGCCGCACGTCACGGCGAGGTGGTGGTCTGTACCAAACGAAAACCGAACGACGCCGCGACGAGTTACGCGCAGGGCGGCGTCGCGGCCGTGCTTTCGCCCGGTGACTCGTTTCAGAAGCACTTCGAGGACACGATGACCGCGGGCGCGGGACTCTGCCACGACGTCGTCGTGGATCTCTGCGTGCGCGAGGGGCCCGACGCCGTGCGCTGGCTCATGGATCTCGGAGCGGAATTTTCGCGTGCGACCGACGGCGAGCTCGACCTCGGTCGCGAAGGCGGACACAGCGAGCGCCGCGTCGTGCACGCCGGCGACATCACGGGTCGTGAGATCGAGCGCGCTCTGCTCGATGCGGTACGCGCCTCTCCGAACGTGCGCTTGCTCGAGTGGCACATGGGGGTCGATCTCATCACGCTCAGCAAGTTCGGCGGACCCGATCGCTGCGTGGGCGCCTACGTGCTCGACGAGAAACGCGGCGTCGTCGAAACCGTCGTTGCGCGCGCGACGGTGCTCGCGACCGGCGGAGCCGGGAAGGTCTACCTCTACACGTCGAACCCGGACGTCGCGACGGGCGACGGCGTCGCCATGGCGTATCGCGCGGGCGCCGAGCTCGCGAACATGGAATTTTACCAGTTTCATCCGACCGTTCTCTACGAGCCGCGCGCCAAGAGCTTCCTCGTGAGCGAGGCGCTCCGCGGCGAAGGCGCGACGCTGCGGCTTCCCGAGGGCGAGCCGTTCATGGCGCAGCACCACCCGCTCGGCGACCTCGCACCGCGCGACACGGTCGCGCGAGCCATCGATTTCGAGATGAAGCGCTCGGGCTCCGAATACGTGCTGCTCGACATCACGCACAAGCCGTCCGATTTCTTGCGCGCGCGATTTCCGAACATCCACGCCGAGTGCCTGCGCTTCGGCATCGATCTCACGACCCAACCGATCCCGGTCGTGCCGGCGGCGCACTACATGTGCGGGGGCGTCACGTCCGATCTGCACGGGCGTACGAGCCTCCCCGGCCTCTGGGCGATCGGCGAGACGGCCTGCACGGGGCTCCACGGAGCGAACCGGCTTGCTTCGAATTCGCTGCTCGAGGGGCTCGTGTTCGCGCGCCGCGCGGCCGAGAAGCTCGGGGCGCAGATAGCAGAGCTCCGGGACTCCCCGGTGCCGAGCGTGCCGGAGTGGCAGACGGGCTCGGCTGCGGTGAGCGACGAGGCGGTCGTCGTCACGCACAACTGGGACGAGCTTCGCCGGTCGATGTGGAACTACGTCGGCATCGTGCGTAGCGACGCTCGCATGCGGCGCGCCGCGCGTCGGGTGACGCTGCTCGAGGAAGAGATCCGCGAATACTACTGGAAGCACCTCGTCACGCGCGATCTCCTCGAGCTTCGCAACATCGCGACGGTCGCCGAGCTCGTCATCACGTCGGCGGCGAGCCGTCGCGAGAGCCGTGGCCTTCATTACACGATCGATCATCCCGAGGCGCTGCGGGAGTACGCGAGCGACACGGTGGTCAAGCGCGGCGTCGTCCCGCACCTCCGCGGGCGCTAGGCCATGAAGCTCGGCGTCGTCCAGGTCGTCCTGTGGAGCTTCGGCATACAGCTGGCGTTCCTCCTTTCGATACCGTTCGCCGCCGCGCTGTTCCCCGGGCTCTCGACGGATCTGGTCATGCAGGCCGCGTGGCTTTCGCTCGTCTACTTCGTGGGTTGTTCCTTGTTCGCCGCGCGGCGCCCCGGCCGCACGTGGTCCGAGACGTTCGCGCTCCGCAAGACGTCGCTCTGGCTCGTGTTGCTCGCGCTCTCGCTCGGCGTCGCCGCGTCGCTGCCCGCCCACGCGCTCGCGGGCTACGTGGAGCGCTTCGTCCCGATGAGCGAAGCCGAGGAAAAGGCGCTCGAAGAGCTCATGACGCCCCGCTCCGCGGCGCACGCGATCGCCTTCTTCGTGTTCGTGGCGGGGCTCGGGCCGTTCGCCGAGGAGCTCGTGTATCGCGGCGCGCTGTATACGGGGCTCAGACCCGGCCATAGCGCCGTTTACGCGGGCTTTACGACCGGCGCCCTCTTCACCGTCATCCACGCAGAGCCGCGCTTCTGGCCGTCGATTTTCGCGCTCGCCGGCCTGCTCGCGTTCGTTCGCGCCGTTTCGGGTTCGATCTGGCCCTCGGTCTTTTTGCACGTTGCCTTCAATGCTACGGCGCTCGCCATGCCCGAAAAGCATCCGCTCTTCGAGGATCCGGCCGTCGCGCTCGTGCTCGGAAGCGTCGTCGTCTCGGGGCTGCTCGCGGGCACGCTCGGCTTCGTCGGCCGTGCGAGCGCGTCGGCCGATCGGGCTCGGCAGGTGGACCTCGTTCCGGATCCTGGCCTCGGAGAGACGCACACGTGACGGCGAAAGTAGCCCTTTGCTTGCCGGGCGGCGGAGCTTCCGGCGCGATTTTCCAGATTGGCGCGCTCGCGGCGCTCGAGGACACGCTCGAGGGCGTCGACGTGGGTGGTTTCGCGCTCTACGTCGGCTCGAGCGGCGGCGCGAGCGTCGCGGCGGCGCTCGCGGGCGGCTTGCCGATTCAGCGCATCTACCGTGCGTTCCTCGATCCCGCCGACGTGTACTTCGGGCTCGAACGAAAGCATCTTTTGCGGTTCGACCTCGGCGAGTGGCGGCGCGTCGTTCCGCATCTCATCGGCGCGCTCGGCGAGGGAGCGACGGGTCTGTTCGCGCGTGGCTCGGTGCCGCCGCCCTCGGCGCTGTGGGAAAAGCTCGACAAGCTCGCCGAAGCCCTGCCGGCCGGCATCTTCACGCTCGACGCGTACGAGCGTTTTCTCGAGGAATTTTTCATCCGGCGCGGCGTGCCGAACAGCTTCTTCTCGATGAAGCGGCCGCTGCGCATCCTCGCGCACGATCTCGACACCGCCGAGCTCACGCAGTTCGGCGCCGAGAGCGCGCCGCCGGCGACCGTCACGCGCGCCTGCATCGCGTCGATGGCGATCCCTCCGTTCTTCTCGCCCGTGAAGATCGACGAGCGGTCCTACGTCAATCCCGGCGCCGGACAAGTCGTCCATGTCGAGGTCGCGGTGGCCGACGGCGCCGACGTGCTCGTCGTCGTCAATCCGCTCGTGCCGTTACGCGCGAACGGTGACAGCTCGGGTCTTCGCGACCGCGGCATGCTCGCCATCATCAATCAGGCCATCCGTATCGGCGCGTCGCGCTCGCTGCGCGAGCAATGCCGGCGCGCCACCGAGCAGGGAACCGACGTGCTCCTCATCGAGCCCGACGTGAACGAGGGGCCGGTGCTGCTCGGTAACCCGTCGAGCATGGAAGTCAGGCGCCGCATCCTCGAGTACGCGTATCGTCACACGCGAGCGGTGCTGCTCCGGGCCTTCGAGGAAGGCCACGGTGCCCTCGCACGCGCCAATTGGCTGGTTCGGCCGCCGCGTTCGAGCCCGGTATCCACCCCCGTTTCAACCTGACGGCTCGTGAACGCGCGTCGATTCCGCCTTTCCCTGGCAGCGCTCGTCTTTCTGAGCGCCGTCGCGACGACGGGGTGCAAGAAGCCGTACCGCGTCGGCGACCACGTGCTCGTCGAGTGGGAGGAGGGCAAGGCGCCGTACCCCGCGTACGTCCTCGAGGTGAACGGCAAGAGCCGCTACCGAGTCCACTTCGAGGGCTACGACGCGCGCTGGGACGAAGACGTGGGCATCGATCGCATCGTCGGGCGAGTCGAGGGTCCCGTCGGGCCGCTGCCGCAGCCCGCAAAGGTATTGAGGGCGGCCGGCGGCCCTGCGGGCTCCGCCAAACCGACGGGCGCGCATGGCTATCAGCCGGGTGATCGGATTCGGGTGACGTGGCGCGGCTCCGTGTACGCCGCGGTAGTGATCGGGATCGAGGGCAAGGATCGCCTGCTCGTTCACTACGAAGGCCACGAGAACGCGTGGGACGAAGTGGTCTCGCTCGACCGAATCGTGAGTCGCCGTCCCTAGTCCTCGCCCGGCATGCGCCCGAGGCTCCGCCAAGCGGCGTCGAGTTCGCCGTGTTCGCTCGCGTCGAAGCAGGCGGGATCGTCGCGCTCGAGGCGCTTCGCGAGCGTGAGCCAGCGGTCCGCCTCGCGCGCGTCACCGAGCCCGAGGTGCGAAAGACCCCGGTAGAGGGCGTAGCGCGCCTGCTCGGTGCGGGAAAACTCCGAGAACGAGGGCTCGAGCCGCCGAAACCCCGCCGTCGCTTCGGGCAGGCGCCCCTCGTGAAATGCTTCGAGCGGCGCCCCGAGTCCGCCCGAGCAGGCGAGTACGATCCACCCGACGAGAACGTAGTGACTCCGCATGCAGGAGCATCGGTCCGCTCCGCGCTTCGGTTTCCGGCTCCCCCGAAAAAAAGTCGACGCTTCGGTCCCGCGAGGACTACTCGGCGACGCGGTCGTCGAGCTCGACGACGGTTTCGTTCCGCCGTTTCTTCACGCTGAGAGCGCGTTCGAGGGGGACGAGCAGGCGCGCCGCCGATGCCGGCTCGCGGCCGGAGACGACGACGCCGGCCTCTCGTGCGGCGAGGGCGTCGCGGCCTTCGGGCTCGACGCAGTCCGCCTTGTTGTAGACGCGCAGGCGCGGCTTGTCCGAGAGCCCGAGCTCTTCGAGGATGGCCGTCGTCGTTTCGAGGTGCTC
>DASUTR010000085.1:0-2064 GCA_036374535.1 Polyangiaceae bacterium | reverse complement strand
TGGCGCCGGCAGGCCCGCGTCGAGGCGCGTCTCGACGAGCTCGAAAAAGCCGTCGGCGGAACCGCCGAGGCCCGCCGCTCGTGACGTTCGAGCACGTCATTTACATACCCGGCGTTCTGCTCGTTGGCCTCGCGTTCGGCTACGTCCTGGGCGCTCGGGCCGTGCGCCAGGAAATCGCGCGAGCGAAGCAGCGCTTGAAGGAGTAAAACGGGGGGATGCTGGATTTCTCGCTGTCCGACGAGCAGAAGGCTCTGATCGAAACGGCCCGCCGTTTCTCCCGCGAGCGCATCGCGACCGTCGCCGCCGAGTGCGACCGCGAGTCACGCTTCCCGAAAGACGTGTTCGTCGCCGCCCACGAGCTCGGCCTCGTGAACGCGACCGTCGAGCCCGAGTACGGCGGCTCGGGGCTCGGCGAGATCGAGAACGCGCTCATCGCCGAGGAGCTCGCTTGGGGCTGCACGGGCATCCAGACGAGCCTGCTCGCGAACACGCTCGCGCTCACGCCGATCCGTCTCGGCGGCAACGAGGAGCAGAAGAAGAAGTACCTCGGCATGCTGACGGCCGAGCCCTTGTTCGCGAGCTACTGCACGACCGAGCCGAGCGGCGGCAGCGACGTGGCAGGCCTGAGGACGAGCTTCAAGAAGGTCGGCGACGACTACGTCCTGAACGGCGAGAAAAGCTGGATTACGAACGCCAGCCTCGCAAGCTTCTACGTCGTTTTCGCGACCGCCGACGCGACCAAGCGTCACAAGGGCATCGCCGCATTCATCGTCGATCGCGACACGCCCGGGCTCCGCGTCGGCAAGCACGAGGACAAGCTCGGCCAGCGCGCGAGCGACACGGCCGTCGTTCACTTCGAGGACGTGAAGGTCCCGAAAGCGAATCTCCTCGCGGCCGAGGGCGCGGGCTTCAAGCTCGCGATGGAGACGTTCAACCAGACGCGCCCGGACATCGGCGCCATGGCGACGGGGCTCATGCAGCGCTGCCTCGACGAGTGCGTCGCTTACGCGAAGGAGCGAAAGACCTTCGGCGTGGCGATCGCCGAGCATCAGCTCGTTCAAGCGATGCTCGCCGAAATGGCGATCGGCGTCGAGGCGACCCGTCTCCTCTATCAGAAAGCGGCGTGGAACCTCGATCACGGCGTGCGCGACCCCATCGTTTCGAGCTTCGCCAAGGCGTACGGCGCCGACAAGGCGATGCAGACCGCCGTCGACGCCGTGCAGATCTTCGGCGGCAACGGCTACGTGAAGGACTACCCGGTCGAGAAGCTGATGCGCGACGCCAAGGTGCTGCAGATCTACGAGGGCACGAGTCAGATTCAGCGGCTCGTCATCGCCCGCAGTCTCACCAAGTAGACGCTCCTCGGATTTTCAAGACGCCCTGCCGAAAAGGATCCGATGCTATGGCCGTCGCGTGACGGCGATGACCCGCGCCATATCGGGACACCAGTCGTCGATGAGCCAGGTGTTCTTGTCGCGCTCGACATCCGAGGGCCACGAGGCGCACGTGTCCATGTGAGCGGGCGCGAAGCGGGGATTCGCGGGGTTTGCGTGCCACGTCCACTGCGGATCGCAGTCGCGACCGTCGATGAGCTCGAGGATGGGCTGGCGCGGCGCGGTGCGACCGACGTTCCGCTCCATCTCGTCGATGAAGGCGGCGTTCGTGAACCAGAGCCGCAGCGTCTCGCCCGCGATCGACATGTCGATGAGGGCGCCGCCGGTGCGGGTCGCGCAGAGCGCGCCACCGCCCCCACCACCTCCGCCACCCGCCTTGCCGCCGCCACCCGCCTTGCCGCCGCCTGAAGCGCCGCCTGCGCCCGGCGAGCCGGACGCTGCTCCCACGCCGCTGCTGCTCCCGGCATTACCTCCTCCGCCGCCCCCCGCCCCGCCCCCCGTCCCGCTTTCGGAACCACCGGTCCCCGTCGCTCCGCTCGAGCCTCCCGCGCCGGCTCCGGTTCCACCCGTCGGGCCGCCGGAAACGCCGCCCGACACGGACCCGGCCGTACCTCCCGAAACCGCTCCTCCGGTTCCTGCTGCCTGCGTACCTCCGCTCCCCACGCCGGCC
>DASUTR010000084.1:0-7848 GCA_036374535.1 Polyangiaceae bacterium | reverse complement strand
CCGTTCGTGGGAATCATCGAATCGCGGGACGCGAAATCGAACGTCACCGTTCCGCGGCCGATGACGTCCTTCACGGGCAGCGCCACGGCGAAGGGGCCCGCCAAGCGCTCGAGCGGCACGGGAGCGAGCGTGAGCGTCACTTTCGGTTTCGGTACCTGTTCGGCGTCCAGACGGAGGGGCGCCTTCGCGAGCTCCGTTTCGCCGAAACCGAGCGCGACGCTCGAGGCCTTGGGCGCGACCGTCGCGCCCACGCGTCCCACGTCCGCGCCGGCGATGCGCGTCTGCTCGGCTGCGAACGCCGTGCCTTCCGGAGCTTTCGCGAGCGTGCCTCCGCTCATCGTGAGCCAAGGGTCTTCGGTGGCGCTCGGTTTCCACGCGAGCGACACGCCGCTCGCCGAAAGCGGCATCGCGTACGTGCTCGGAAACCGCTTCGACCAGGCGCCGAGCTCGAGCGCTACGCGCGGCAGCGAGCCCTGCGCTTTCGCGTCGACACCCTCGGCGACGACCGAGACGAGCTCGGAGCCGTCGAGCTCGATCCGGACGAGGTCGAAATGCAACGAGAGCGCGCTCACGCCGCTGAGCCGCGCCCGAACGTCGCGGAGCTTCACCCATTCCCAGCCGAAGCCGAGCGACCCGATTTCGAGCTCGAGACCTTTCTCGGCCGCTCGCCGCTTGACCTCCCGCTCGACGTACGCCGGAAGGACGCCGAATACGACGATCGCGAGGGCGACGAGCCCGGCCACCACGAGGCCCGCGAGCACGATGAGCAGGCGTTTGGCGTTCACGTTCCCCTACGCTAATACTCTTCGTTCCGCTCGTGCCGAACTATCTGACTCCCGAAGGCGCGAAGAAGCTCTCGGAAGAGCTCCAAAAGCTCACGAGCGTCGAACGGCCGCGCGTCGTGTCGGAGGTGTCGGACGCGGCGGCACAAGGCGATCGCAGCGAGAACGCGGAGTACATCTACGGCAAGAAGCGCCTTCGCGAGATCGATCGACGCATTCGCTTCCTCACGAAGCGTCTCGACGCAGCCGTGGTCGTGAAGAGCGGCGAAGTGTCGCATGGGGAAGTACGCTTCGGCGCCCTGGTCGACGTCGTGGACGAAAACGGCGTCGCGAAACGCTACCGCATCGTCGGCCCCGACGAGGCGGATCCTTCGGCGGCCAAAATCAGCTTCCAGTCGCCGCTCGGGAAAAGCCTAATGAAGCGCAAGGTCGGCGACGCCGTCGTCGTCGAGCGCCCGGCCGGCGCGCTCGAGCTCGAAATCGTCGCGATCACGTACGAATAGGGGTAAAGCCGTGCGGGTGAGCCCGCCGCCGGCCCAGCGTCTCGAGCCGAAAAAATCGTTCCCGAAGGCGCTTCGCGAGAGCGTCTCTTACGCTCGCCGGGCGCTCGAGGTCGTGTGGCGTTCGTCGCCCGCTCTCACGCTTTCGCTCGCCGGGCTCACGCTCCTCGCCTCGGGCGTCCCGCCCGCCATCGCTTGGGCGGGCAAGGGCATCGTCGATTCGGTCGTGGCGCATTCGCGCGACGCGACGTTGCGCTGGGTCGCGATCGAGCTCGGTCTGGTCGTGCTTCAGGCGACTCTGACGCGCGGTCTCATGCTCACCCGCAGCGTGCTCGGCTCGCGCCTCGGCACCGACGTGAACGTCTCCATCCTCGAGCGCTCGATCGGCCTCGAGCTCCGCCACTTCGAGGACCCCGAGTTCTACGACAAGCTCACGCGAGCGCGCCGCGAAGCGTCGTCGCGTCCCGTCTCGCTCGTCACCGAGGGCTTTTCACTGGTCCAGAACCTGCTCACGCTGACCGGCTACGCCGCGCTGCTGCTTCGCTACAGCACCTGGGCGGTGCTCGTGCTGCTCGTCGCGACGGTCCCCGCGACCATCGCCGAAATGCGCTATTCGAAGACGGCATTTCGCCTGCGCAACTGGCGCTCGCCCGAGTCGCGACGCCTCATGTATCTCGAATACGTGCTCGCGAACGACGAGCACGCAAAAGAGGTGAAGCTCTTCGGGCTCGGTCCGTTGTTCCTAGGTCGCTACAAGGAGCTGGCGGAGCGCTTTCACCGCGAGGACTCGCGGCTTGCGACGCGCCGGTCGATCGTCACGCATCTGCTCTCGCTCGTCGCGACGTTCGCGTTTTACGGTGCGTACGCCTCGATGGCGCTGCTCGCTGCCGTCGGGCGCCTGACGCTCGGCAACATGACCCTCTACGTGCTCGCGTTCCGCAACGGACAACAGGCGTTTCAATCGATCCTCGGCGGCATCGGCAGCATCTACGAGCACAACCTCTACATGTCGAACCTGTTTTCGTACCTCGACGACACCGCGCACGCGGCGGCGCGGTCGAGCCGACCGGCTTCGAGCGAGGGGCCTGCGCCCGACGCGGCGAGCGTCGGGGCATCCGCGAAATCCGCACGGGCGCAGGTCGAACGGGGAATTCGTCTCGAGAACGTGAGCTTTCGCTATCCCGGCAAGGACACCTGGGTGCTCCGGAACGTGGACCTCTTCATCCCGCGCGGGCAGAGCGTCGCCATCGTGGGCGCGAACGGCGCCGGCAAGACGACGCTCGTGAAGCTCGTGACGCGCCTCTACCGTCCGAACGAAGGACGCGTGTCGCTCGACGGCGAGGATCTCGAAGACTGGAACGAAACCGCGCTGCGAGCGCGCTTCGGCGTCGTCTTCCAGGACTTCAATCAGTACCAGCTCAAGCTTCGCGAGAACGTGGGCGTCGGCAGCGTCGAGCACCTCGAGGAGGTTCCGCGCATCGAGCGCGCGGTGCGGCGCGGCGGCGCCGACACCGTGGTCTCGGGGCTCGCCTCGGGCATCGAGACGCCCCTCGGTCGCTGGTTCCAGGACGGTGTCGAGCTGTCGGGCGGCCAGTGGCAGAAGCTCGCGCTCGCGCGCGCGTTCATGCGCGAACAAGCCGACATCCTCGTCCTCGACGAGCCCACCGCGTCGCTCGACGCCGAGGCCGAGGCCGCCGTCTTCTCGCGTTTCCGCGAGCTCGCCGAGGGGCGCACCACCATCATCATCTCGCACCGCTTTCCCACGGTGCGCATGGCCGATCGCATCCTCGTGCTCGAGAACGGCGCCATTACCGAAGACGGAAGCCACGCCGAGCTCCTCGCCGCCGACAAGACGTACGCGCGCCTTTACCGCCTGCAAGCGGAAGGCTACGCGTAGACGCCACCGCAGCATGTCGCCGGTTTCGGACGCCCCCTGCTCCCTCTTCCGCCGCAGGGCCGCGCTCTTCGCGGGTTCGGTGACGCTCGCCCTCGCGTCGTGCCGCACCGAAACGCGAGCGTTCCACCCCGTGCAAAACGAAACGCCCGCTGCGTGCGAAGCGCGCAAGAGCGACCTCGTGCGCTTCATCGGCGGGCTACCCGAGCGCCCCATTCGCCTGGACGTCGCGACGGAGCTTCCGGTCTCGACGCTCGGCGTTCCGCCCGGGGCTGGGGCGGTGCTCGAGCTCGGCGCCCGCTCGCTCCGTTTGGACGGCGCGGACGTCGCCCGCGAAGCGCTCGGCGAGCGGCTCGGCAGCGCCCGTGGCGTGCTCTACGTCGCCGCGCGCCCCGACGCGACGATCGCGGAAGTGCGCAGCGTGCTCCGCGCCACGTCGAGCGCCGTCGAGCCGAAGCTTCTCGTGCGCACCGAGCGCTCCGCCGGCGCGTTTCTTTCCGTTCCGGGCGCATCGGAGCGCGCGCGAGAGCTCGCGGTCGAGCTCCTCGCCGAGCGCGATCCGAAGGCGCGCGCCGAGCACGCACGGCGCGCTTACGCCGAGCTCAACGCTTGCCCAGCGATTGCCGATGCCGTCGCCCGGGTGGACGGATTGTCCGCGGGGGAGCGCTGGCCTGCGCTGAAGACGTCGCTGTCGGGCGCCGTTCCGAGCTGTCCGTGCGCGACGTTCGACGCGGCGGGCCTCGGTGTGCTCTTGCTCGCCGAGCAACGCGCCGGCACCGCGGCGCTCGGTACGGTTCCCATCGCGTTTCTTCGCGACGAACGCTGCGGCGCGACCATGCCGCTCCGCTCCGTGCAGCGGTTGCTCGAACAAGTCGAAGACTTCGACGCCGAATGGGCGGGCCGTTTCGGCGACGACGCCATCCGCTTCGAAACCGTCGTGACGAACGACCGCCTGCTCGTCCAGTTCTGTGATGCGCTCCCCGGCGAGACGCTCGCCTCCCTGCAAAAGGCCAAACGAACGGTGTGGATGCGCCATGCTTCGGGGGCGTGCGAAGGATTCCGTTTCGAACCGCTCTCGCCAGGTGCGCCCATGGGCACGCTGCGTCGCACGGAGCCCGGCGGCGCGGCGCCGCTCGCCTTTCACTATTGGCAGGCCGCGGAGGAGATCGATCTCTTCGGCCCCGCGCCGAGCGACGGCTCGACCAAGCCTACGGATCAGCGCGAGTGGCCCTGCCGCGCGAGCCACAAGCTCGTCGGGATCGAGCCGGATTTCGTCGCTTTCGAAACGGGTCGCTGGTTCTTCGACGAATCGTCGTGCCGCGGCGCTTCCGCCGGATCCGTCCTCGGCGGTTGCTTCGCCGAGCACTCCACGCCCGCCGCGCCCTGACCTAGACTCGCCGACGATGACGGCGCTCGAAAAGCTCGACGCGGATCGGATTCTCGCGACCTCTCGGCGCCTCGAGCAGCGCGTTGCGGATCGCTTCCCGCAGTCCGGGCTGCTGCGCGTGGGCGGGCAGCTCGTCGAGCTCGCGAGCCGGGCCAAGGCGACGACGCTGTGGATTCGCAAGCCGAACGCTCCCTTGCGAGTGCTGAGCGTCGCCGTCATCGGGGCGATCGTTCTCGGGATTCTGACCGTCTTCGTGGCGAGCGTTCGCTCGAACGAAGGCCCGCGAGATCTGGGCGGCGTCGTGCAAAGCCTCGAGGCCGCGATGAACGGCCTCGTTCTTCTGGGCGCGGCGCTCTGGTTTTTCGTGAGCATCGAAACGCGCTTCAAGCGCGGCCGCGTGCTTCGGGCGCTCCACGAGCTTCGTACTCTCGCGCACCTCATCGACGTGCACCAGCTCACGAAGGATCCCGATCTGCTCGGGTCGCTCGCGCCCCCGACGGCGGCGTCCCCGGAGCGAAAGCTCGCGCCGTGGCAGCTCGGCCGCTACCTCGACTATTGCACCGAGATGTTGTCCCTCACCGGCAAGATCGCCGCGCTCTACTCCGACGGCTTCGACGACCCCGAAGCCGTCGACGCCGTGACGGATCTCGAAGGCCTGACGAACGCTCTCCAGCACAAGATCTGGCAGAAGATCGTCCTCTTGGAGTCGAGGACCAACGGCACCCGCCCCGTCGTTCGCGCGACGGCCCCTTAGTTCGCGGCTTCAGACTCCCGCTTCGACGCGATTTCGGCCTGCGCGCTTGGCTTCGAGCAGCGCGGCGTCGGCACGGTCGAGGAGGGCCGCAGCATCTTCGTGCGTGCCGGGCTCGTAGGAGACGGCGCCGACGCTGATCGAGAGATGAACCGGCTCGTGCTTGGGCGTCACCGCGACGACGAGCGTCGAGACCACGTCGCACAGCGCTTCGGCGACCTGACGCGCGCCTTCGACCGTCGCGCCCGGCAGGAGCGCGACGAACTCGTCACCACCGAAACGGCCGACGACGTCGAACGAGCGCAACGACGCCCGGAGCGCGCTCGAAACCTCGGCAAGCACGGCGTCCCCCGCGGCGTGCCCGTACTCGTCGTTCACGAGCTTGAAACGATCGACGTCGATGATGAGGCAGCCGAGGGGTTCGCTCGCGCGATCGGAGCGGTCGATTTCTTCTTTCAGGCGCTGCTCGAGATCCCGGCGATTCGGAAGTCCCGTCAGCGGATCGGTGAGTGACAGATGTTCGGCGGCTGCCTTGGCGCGGTCGAGGCGTTCGAGCACGCGTTTCACGCGGAGAGGCCGCGCCATACGGGCAAAGAGCTCCTGCACGTCGAAGGGTTTCGCCACGTAATCGGCGGCGCCGAGCTTGAGGCCCGCGACCTTGTCTTCGACGGCCGAGCGCGCCGACAGACAGATGACGGGAATGTCGCTGCGCCGTTCGTGCGATTTCAGCCGCCGCAGGATATCGAAGCCGTCCGGCTCGGGCATGCTCATGTCGAGCAGCACGAGATCGATGGACTCGTCGCTGTCGATGATCCCAAGGGCTTCGTCGCCGTTCGCTACCGCGATGGCCTCGTAGCCGTTCGCGATCAAGACCTCGGACAGCGCCTCCCGCACTTCGTACTCGTCGTCCACGACGAGCACCTTCGTCGTTCTCACCGGAGTGATCTGCGGTGAGCTCGAGATCGAAGCGCGCGGCGGTTGAACATTCATGTTCATCTTAAACTTTACAATCGACGCCTGCGCTTTTCTCGAGGCAAAGTGTCAATAGTCGCGGGGGCATCCCGCAACGGTGGTACCGTTGCCCGCATGATCGCGAAAAAACGCGGGGCGGTTTTGTCCCTCGCCGTCGTTGCGCTTTTCGGCGCGTGCACCGTGCAGAGCTCGACCGTCGAGCCCGCGTCTCCCCCACCGCCGGCGTCGGACGCGCCGCCCTTGGCTCCGGCACCCGCCGCGCCGTCCGCCCCACCCGCGTCTCCCCCGCCTGCTTCGCCCTCCGCCGACACGAAAGCGCCGACGCCGCTCGTCCCCGCCGTCCGCCGCAAGGGCGCTCGCCCGCGCACCGAAACCGAGTGCAGGACCTGCAACGGCGCATGGGGCGTTCACGGCCTCTCACAAAAGCCCGACTGCAACTGCCGCACGTCCGACGCCGGTAAACGTTGCCGCGACGGCGTCGAATGCGAAGCGCTATGCGTCGCCGCAGAGACGCCGGAACGCGAGATCACCGAGCCCGGTTCGCCTCCGCGCGGCTTCTGGGTCGGCAAATGCTCGGAGTTTGCGACCGTCTTCGGCTGCTATCGACCGATCGAAGACGGCGCGGGCGCGAAACCCGTGGCGCTCGCCGAACCACCGCAAATGCTCTGCGTCGATTAGAGGCGGCGCACTTCGTCGAGGAGGCCCGCCGCGCCGGCGCCGGTCCCGGTAGCGGTGCCGGCGCCGTCGGTGCCGCCCGGCGCAGCGGTGTCGGCGATCTCGATCTCGACCCGCGTCTGTTCCGGTTCCTCGCCGACGTACGCGATACCGAGCGACGGGCCGCCGGAGCCTCCGCCGCCGTGCCCGCCGTTGCCTCCCTGACCGCCCTGCGCGCCGGGGCACGAAGCGAGTGAGCTCCCGGCGCCTGCCGCACCGAGGCCGTGCGGTCCGCCGAGGCCGCCGGGCTGTCCGGCTCCGCCGTGTCCACCGCGACCACCCGTCGATGCAACGAGCTCGACGTCCTCGAGCACGACGGCTGAATTGAAGGAAGCGAGCGCGATCGAGGCTCCGCCGCCCTGTCCTCCGCTTCCCGCTTTTCCTCCACATCCGCCTCCGCCGCCCGAGCCCCCGGATGCGCCCGTTCTCGGATTCGTCGCGAGCGTGCACGCGAGCGTGGGCGCCTTCGCACCGCCGCCGCCGCCGCCGCCGCGGCCCGTCGTCCCGTCTTCGCCGGACGTGCCGTCGCTCGGTGCATAGCCGCTCGCCGAAAGCTCGCCGGTGCTCGTCGCTCCGTCGCCCGCTGAACCGGTCGTGCCGTTCGCACCGGCCGTAGCGCCTCCGAGACCGGCGCCGACACTGCAGTTCCACGTCGTTACGGTACCTTCGCCGGCTCCGGGCATGCCTCCGCCCGTCGAAGGCTCTCCCGCGTCGCCGCTGCCCGCGGTGCTCGCGTTGCTGCCGCCGTCGCCGCCTTTTCCGCCGACGCTTCCGCTCGAAGCGCCGCCACACATGGTCTCGACGGCCGCGCCTCCGCGATTGGGCGCGGCACTCGCGGTGCACGCGGC
>DASUTR010000083.1:0-5439 GCA_036374535.1 Polyangiaceae bacterium | reverse complement strand
TCTTACGCATTTCTGCTGACTCTAGATGCAACACGGGCCTCGAGGGGTTCACTTCGTTGAGTCGTGCGGGGACGGCGCATCGCGGCGCGTCTGCTCGGCTTTTTGGCGCTGGTTCTGCCCGAGCCAGGCGAAGACCTCGGCCATCGTCCCCTCCGGCCGCGACCCCATGGACCCGTGCGGCGCGTCCGGAATCAAGAAGAACGTCGCCGGCACTCCGGCCGCCTTCAACGTTCGAGCGCTCGACTTCATGAGGTCGAGCCGATCGCGGTCGCCGGCGAGCGCAACGGCGCCGCGCAACGTCTCGAGGCCTCGAGCGTTCGCCGCGTACGGACCACCCATGAGAACGAGGCGCGTGTAGCGTTCGGGAAACTCACGGGCGAGCGACTCGGCGCGGGTGGCGCCTTGCGAGTAGCCGATGACGATGATGTCATTCACGGGTTCCGCGTGACCGAGCGCGCGGAACGCCGCGGTGACGCGCGCGTCGAGCGCCGCGACGTCTTTCGACCAGCGCGCGCCGCCGCCGTCGCACGGGACGTCGGCTCGAGGCGCGATGAGCGTTCCCTGCTCGGCGGCGCTTCGTTGAAATGACTGCGCGTAGCCGAGGCCGTCGCCGCACATGCCGTGGAGGAACACGAGCCTTTCCGGACCGCGGGGCGCTCCGCGAAGGACGAAGACGGGCGGCGTCACTCCGTCGAGCGGCTCGACGCGAATCGGTCCTTCTCGCGTGGCCGCGCTCGCCCCGGCGTCGGGGGTGCGCTCGGCCGCCGGCGCACTGCTTTCACGTCGCGAGCATTGGCCGCTGAGAGCGGAAGCCGCGAGCGCGACGAGCAACGAGACACGCACGGCGTTACTCTAGCGCTCGACTTTGCCGGCAAGGGCGCGGGGCCGAGCTCCGTGACCCGGGGCTCGCGTCACGGAAATGCGCGGCTCCGGCCACGGCCCCCATGCATGGGCCGCTTATCGCGCGACGTTACCGGAATTTCCCTAGCGATTTCTTGCTTTACGCTCGTCCCCCTCGGGTGCTCCGAGTCCGATGCGGGCGACGGCGGTGACGAAACCGGGGGCTCTTCCGGAAGCGCCTCGACGGGCGGCGCGAGCGGCTCCGCGACGGGTGGGGCCTCCGGCGCGGCAGGCTCCGGCCCACCGATCACCTCTGCTCCTCCGACGTGGGTGCGCCCAGCCGAGTGCGGCGGCGTCGGCAATCTTTGTCCGAATCTCAGCGGATGCGCGGAGCTCTCGACGTGCCAGCTCGAGGGCAACGTCTGCATTCCGTCGTTCGACGCGGACGCCGGCAGACTCCCGAGCCGCTCGGCCGAAACACCGTACTGCGCCGCGTACACCTGCATGACGTTCGACGAGGCGTCGTGCTTCTGCACGGGCGACGCGGGCGCCAAGTATGCCGACTGCTCCAGTCCCTCGGCGCTCGCCGGCCTGTGCACCGGCGAGGGCCGGTCGTGCACGGCTTCGATGCCGTGCTGTGCCGGCTCCTCGTGCGTCGACCGGGGTGGCTTCAGCTCCTGCGAGCGTCCGTGTACGACGGGCACCGAGTGCGAGAGCGGCTGCTGCACCGATCGCTGGGACACCGGCACGCTGACGTGCGCCGACGCGGACGCCTGCGCGAACCCGTGCAAGAAGCAGGGCGAGACGTGCACGCCGGGGACGTCGACCACACCGAACGACTGTTGCCAGGGCTCGTGCGTCGAATCGACGAACCCGGATTTTTCCGGCTGCCGTCGCGACTGCGCGACGAACGCCGACTGCGACACCGGCTGCTGCAAGCTCTACTCGGACAGCACCACGCGCGGCTTCTGCGCGGCGCCGCTCTACTGCACGTGCAGCCCCCCCGGCGGCGCCTGCGGTCCTCAGAACCCCGACTGTTGCGAGGGCGCCACCTGCGCCGGCTTCGACGAGACGGACTTCTCCTGTTACGAGGATTGCACGCAGCCGACGGATTGCGCGACGAACTGCTGCGTCCCGCTCTCGAGCGGCAACGGGAGCATTTGCCTCGGACCCGAGTACTGCCCGTAGGCAGCGACGCCAAGGGTAGCGAACGTGGCCGCGAGCACGACACCATGTCGAACCGCTACGCGCGCTCATCGACGTCGAGGTGTTGCCGGCCGTTGCCGCGAACGAGCAAATCGCTGATCGCGAACGCCACGAAGAAAGAACTGCGCATCTTCTTGAACGTCAACGAAACCACTCTCGAGGTGACGCGCGTGTCACGCACAAGGCGTGACAGTGCTCGTCCCGTTGCAACACGATCGCGGTGACACGCGTCTTTCGTGTACGCGTGTCGATCCGAGCGACGCAAAGTGACACGCACGCGATTTTTCGCGCGGACATTTCTTGGCCGCGGCAAACGATTTCGACTTGCGACGCGGCGAGCACCGTGCTTAGTTACCGAGTAGGGAACGAACGGGAATAGTCAGGGCTTGGGGTTGGAACCCGACGGGCTCGGGCGGACGTGTCGGCGCGACGAACACGCGACGTACGGCGCTCGTGTCGGCGGCGTTCGCTTCCCTCGGTTCCGCCGAACGAAGACTCGTGCGGTCACCGGCGTCGTGTATTCGAAAATCAAAAACAAGGGAGTGGTCATGGGGCTCAAAACATCGAAAAAACGGCTGGAATATCGCCTCTGGGGAGTGGTCGCCGCAGCGGTGCTGTGTGGCGGTGGCGTCGCGTGCTCGGACGGCGCCGAGACGGCGCCGAACGTGGCGGCGGTCGAGCAGGCGCTCGATCCGAATACGAAAGCGCCGCTTCAGCTGAGCTTCGCGCTCGGCGAGACGACGGCGCTTTCGGACGTCGTCGTCGCGGCGCGCGACTTCGTGCGGCTCGCCGATCGTGTGGACCTCGGCGCGACGACGAACGTGACGCACGGTCGCATCGAAGCGGGGAACGACGCGAAGGTCGGCACGCTCTCGGCGAACGGTGAGGTGCGCATCGGCCACCGCACGCGCGTGACGGGAAACGTGCAGGCGGGCGGCGCCGTCGTGCGCGAATCGTCCGCCGTCGTGACGGGAAGCATCAACCAGAACCTCGGCTCGCGGCCCCCGGTGACGATCGGGTGGACGGTCCAGGCACCCGTCAATAGTCAGGGCCCCGTTTCGCTCGAGCCCGATCAGACGCGGGACTTGGCGCCCGCACGCTACGGCGCGCTATCGGTGAAATCGCGCTCCACGCTGACACTCCACACAGGCGTTTACGTGTTCAGCTCGATCATGCTCGAGCCCCAGGCCGAGCTTCGGATCGACGATCGCGAAGGACCCGTACAAATCGTCGTGGAAGGGCAATTCACCTTCCGCGGCAGGGTCGTTTCGGCCCGCCAGGGCATCCCGCAAGTGCTCTTTGCGATCCAAGGCAACCAGGACGCGTTCGTCGAGTCGCCGTTCATCGGGGCCATCGTCGCTCCGAACGCGACCGTGCGCTTCCAGGCCGCGCGACCCGAGGGGCATCGCGCCATCGTCATCGGCAAGAGCGTGTGGCTCGAGCCGGACACGAAGATTCGGCGCTTGCCGTTCGATTGGGGCACCGTCGTCGGTCCGACGTTCGACCCGATTCCGCCGAACACGCCGATTCACACGATGCCCGAAGGCGACAAAGATCTCACGGTCGACATTCCCTCCGACGGCACGAGCACGACGGCGACGACGAACACCGACACCCCCGTCACGTTCACGCTGCCTCCGGAGTACACGATCGCGGGCGGCATCATCGGCAACGGCACGGTGATCTTCCGGTTCGGCAGCGAGAGCTGCACGTACCGCGGTCAATCGTCCACGGCGCGACCGGAAACGCCGGACGAGCTCATCAAAGGCACGCTGCTCAAGCTCGAGAGCTGCACCGACGGCTTGCCCGCCGGCACGCCGCGCACGGGCACGCAGTTCGAGCTCACGGTAAATCCCATCCCGGATTACCCGGTGACGGTGCAGCCGCCGCTCGAGCGTCCGGATCTGTGCGCCGACCGCATGGAAATCCTGACGCCGGAGCAGACGCGCAGCATGCGCCAGGGCTTCAACTGGTCGAGCGCGACGAAGGTCGCGGGCGATAACCCCGACGGCACGCCCACGCTCTACTACGCGTGGATCCACATCCGGAACAAGGCCGAGGCGCTGTCGTTGAAGAAGCTCTTCATCCACGTGCTCAATCGGCCCCTCTTCGACGAGGAGCTCATGCAGTTCGCCGGCAAGTGCGGCGCCTTCACGAATCCCGGTGACGGCGAGGGCATGTTCGTGCCCGCGGTCATCCCCGGCAAGACGTACAACAAGCTCATCGACGCGCTCACGAGCGGCGACGTGTCGGGCGATCGCGTCATCTTCGACGCCGTCATCCTGCGCGACGTGCCCGCGGCGGCGCGCAATCCGAACGGCTCGATCAACCTGCGCCTGCTCGCTGAATCCGGCTTCCGGTACCTCGACTACGAGGCGAACCCGTTCGCGCCGGACAACGAGATCGTGCTCGAAGGCGGCGCGAGCAAGGTGCTCACCGACGCGCTCGCCTGGGTGGGTCAGGCGGCTCGCGACGTGGGCGAGATCGTGACGGGCGCGCTGAACGAGCTCGATCAGCTGTTTCGCGGCGAAGTCGAAGTGGAGTTCTGGGTTCATGCGCTCACGAACGACTCGATGTTCCGAGGCGACGTGATGAAACGCGCGTGGGGCACCTACGCGGGTCAGCCGATCGGAGCGACCGGCATGCAGGTGAAGATCCTGCAGAAGATGTTCGATACGCCGATCCCCTCGACCGCGAAGGGCGACACGAACATCAACGGTCACGTCGTGATCGACGCCACCGACGGCGCCGATATCCGCGGCACGGGCCTCTGCGTCGAGATGCGCACGCGCGCCGCGATCGTCACCGATTTTCTGATCGCGAGCGAAATCTGCGATCTCCGCGGTTACGACGCGCTCACGAGCCCGACGGGCGCGGTCTCGGACTTCCGCCTCGACACGCTGAACAGCGACAAGAAGCTCCAGCTTCACATCGACAACACGCGGCTCATCGGGCTCTACCAGTCCGACGACGTCTTCCGCTATTCGGAGCACGTGATGGGGTACACGCCCAAGCGCGCTCGCATCCTGAGCGGCTACTGGGCCACGACGTTCTCGCGTGAAACGGACACCGGACACGAGCGGCTCTTCGCGCCGTGCCTGAACTTCCCGAACAGCCTGAGCGACACGCTCACGGCCGCCGCGGGAGGAGCGGGCGCTGGAATCGGCGCGATCGTCGGAAGCGTGGTGCCGGGGATCGGAACGGGCGTGGGTGCCGCCGTCGGCGCCATCGCGCTCGGCACGTTCGCCGCCGTCGTGGGCAACAGCGACATCGTGATGTCCACCGAGTCGAAGCTCCGCGACAGCCGCGGGGTCATGTCGCACGAGTACGGTCACTACATGTTCTGCAACATGATCTACGACGCCGACGAGGACGCCGTGGATCACGTGATCT
>DASUTR010000082.1:0-21911 GCA_036374535.1 Polyangiaceae bacterium | reverse complement strand
TGTGTTCGGAGCTCACCAGCAGCACGCCGGCCTTGGGAATGACGGCGCGCTCTTCCCTGACGTAGATGCGATGGTCGAGCGCCGCCTTGAGCCGGCGAAGCAAACAACCCGAAGGGGGCGGGCGATCACGCGCGTTCACGTGATGAATCCAGTTGATGTCTCCCCAGTCGCAGTTGCCACCGTTCACGAGCACGCGCCCACCCCGCGCCGCGACCTCCCGAGCGAGCCTTCGACCCCGAAGCCTGAGTAACCGATTGCCGAGACTGTACGAGTCGAGCGGCTTTCCGACGGGATGGTAGGTGACGTTCGGTCGGGCCAAGAGGTCACCACTCGCACTGAAGCCGGCGACGTGAACGCGATCGCCTCGCCGAGCGAGAAAGGAAGCGAGCGCGTGGTTCGGCCAATCCATACCGCCGGTTCTCACGAAATCGGCACTGACGATCAGGATCTCCATCTGCGTTCGTGTTCCTCAGGCGGCACCGGCCCAAAGCCTCGTGTAAAGCTCCTCGAGCTGCTCGGCGACGACCTCCGCGCCGCAGACTCGTTCGACGAGCTTTCTGCCGGCGGCCCTCAAGCGCTCTCTCGCCTGCGCGTCCGAGAGCAAACGCACCGTGAGCTCGACGAGCCCCGCATCGTCGTCGGCGATCGCGGCATGCACGCCGTGGACGGCCGACAAGCCTTCGATACCGTCTCGCGTGGTGACGACGGGAACGCCGAGCGCGAGCGCTTCGAGCACCTTCACCTTCATCCCGCTGCCACGAACTTGGGGATAGAGAAGAAGGCTCGATCGCTCGAAGTACGGGCGGATCTCCGAGACGTTCTGCTCGATGACCACGCCCGGCGTTCCCCGGTGGGACGCGAGCTCCCGTTCTGCATCCCAGCCGACGATCTGCGCACGAGCGCCGGGTACTCGGCGCCGGATGTCGGGCCAGAGCTTCGTCAGAAACCGCTCTGCCGCCAAGCGGTTCGGGCGCCATCCCATGGAGCCGATGAGGCTCACGACGGGCCTGTCGTGCGCTGCCATCGCGGTCGGGCGGTAGAGCGCAGAATCGATGGCGAGCGGAATGGTGTGGACCGTCGCCGCGGGATTGATGCGCGAAACCTCGCGCGCGAGCCGCGGCGAGAGCGTGCGGATGTTCGGGAATGCTCGAATCAGCCGGTGCTCGGCGCGCATCATCAGACGTCGCTCGAGCCAGACGCGGGTCATTCCGAGGGACGACTTCGCCCAATCGAGCGAGCCCAGGAAATGAACGTTGAGCACGGCGCGCCGGCGGTGCTCGAGCGCCAACCAGCCGCTGGCGGTCTGTTCGAGGTGGAGCGCGTCGTACGGCGCTGCCAGCACTCGGTGGAGGTCGCGGACGAGCTCGGCCGAGAAAGGATGCGAGAGCGGGCGCTTCAGGGTTTCGAGCGGTGCTCGCCACGACGTGCGAACCGGCCGCAGGTAGCAGCGCAAGTCGTAGTGCGTGCTCGGAAAGAGCTCCATGGCCTGCGCTCGCTCCTCTTCGGACGCGCACACGGCGAACACGGTCACGTCATGGCGCTTCGCCAGCGCCACGAAGAGTGCGTAGTACTCGCGGGCAGCGGCGTTGCCGAACGGCAGCGGTGGGTCCACCATTGCAAGCACGAGGCGCACGGCGGTTACTCGAAGCGAAAGCCATGCCAAAGCCCCAGCCGAGCTCGGAACGCTTTTGGCGTGAGAGACGTTCGGAGACGTGTTGCACTCGTATCGCGCGAGTGTTGCGTCCGTCTCAGCTTCGCGTCGGCTCAGCCGACGGCGTTATGGGTGGGCATTACTCGAACTCGAGGCGCCAGCGAATGTCCGCGCCGAGGTTTCCGAGCGCCGAGCTCGAGATATCGTTGACGTTGTCGTAGGAGCTCTCGACGCTGACGCGGTTGTTGAGGCGCCACTCGAGGTTCGAGCGCACCTCGCGCGATTCGGCAAGGCCGGTGGTCACGTTGGCGCGGACGCGTTCGGTGAGCCGCTTTCCGACGGTGACGGTAGGCTCCGTACGGCCCGTGCGCGAAGAGTACGCGCTGCCGAAGCGGAACTCGTCGATGACGGGGACGGCTTCGGTGACGGCGCGGTCGGCGCCCGAAAGGGTGCCGAGCGCCTCGAGCGCCACGCTTTCGCCGACGCTCGCAGACTTAGCCTGATCGAGCTCCGCGCGCGTGAGACCGACGGTGATGAGAAGGAAAATGTCGTCCTGCGCGAGCGCGGGCTCGCTCGTGAGGTCGATCTTGAGGTCGTCGGCGTCGCCGTGGGCGTGCATGCGAATCGTCCAGCGTCCGCCGGAGACGCTCGACGAGCTGCCGCCCGACGGCGCGGGCGCCGAGGGCGTGCCCGTTCCAGCCGAGGTCGACGACTCGGCGTAGCGGCGGTATTCGCTCACGGCGGTGATGTCGACGCTCGGAGCGATGCGCGTGCCGTCGTCGAAACGCACCGTTCCTTGCGTGATCTCGAACGCGTTGCGGCGCAGCGTGATGCGTCCGCCGCGCTTGATGTCGACGGTGCCGCGCATGCCGAAACGGCCGTTCGTGCCGGTGAGCACGAGCCCCTCGTTCGCGAGCAAGAGATCCGCCTCGACGAGGTCGTTTCTGATGAGGAGCGGCCGCGTCGAGCGAAGCGTGAGATCGAGCTCGACGACGTCTTCGCTCGGGTCGTAGACGTCGACCTTCGTGCGCTTGCCGCGATGGCCGAGCGACTGGAGCTCGGCGGTCATGGTGACGGGCCGCCGGTACTCGAACGAGCGGAACGAGACGTTTCCCGTGAGCCGCGGCAGTGAGCGCTCGCCCGTCGGCGTGGGCCTCCAGGTGGCGAGCAGATCGGCGTCGGCAGTCGTGCGGATGTCCTCGCCGAGCGGCAACGAAAGGTCGCGCGCGGTGATCTCGAGCCGCGCGGCGCCGAGATCGAAGCCGCGCAGAGGCGCGCCTCCCGTGACCGAGAGCTTGCCGTTGCCCATGCGGGCGCTGCCGCGCGCGATCGTGAGCTCGCCCGCCGAGACCTTCGCGACGATGTCGATGTCGCTCACGGGCGTCGGCAGGTCGCGCAGCACGAGCTCGCCCGCCGTGAGCTCGATGCCTCCGCCGTAAGTCGGCGCAGCGAGCGGGCCGCTCACGCTGACGCGGCCCGTGAGCGTGCCCTTCGCGCGCTCGATGCGCGGGAACATCTGCGTGAGCGCGGCGAGCTCCATCGGACGCAACGCGAGCGTGCCCGAAATCTCCGGAGCGTCGCGTAGTCGCGTGATGCCGCCGGAAACGTCGACGGTCGCCTGACCCTGCGCCGTCGTCGCAACGAGCGAGAGCCCCGGCACGCGCACCGCGCTATCGGCGACCTCGATGGGCTGTGCGTTCGGTAGGAGCTTTGCGCCGAGGTTGCCGCGCGTGAGCGACAGCGCGCTGAACGCGAGCTTCGCTTTCGCGGCGGCCGGATCGAGCGTGCGAAGCTCCGCGATGTCGAGCACGCCGCTCAGGCGACCGTCGACCCGCGAATCGGACAGCGCGAACACGGGAGAGAGCTCCGCGATCGCGCCGAGATCGACGTCGGCGAACGTGACTTTGCCGCGGACGAGCTTGTTCTTGTTGCGAGTCACCGTCACGCCGTCGAGGACCACCTGCCGATCGAACAGCGAGCCGTTCACCCTGAAGACGCCCTGCGAGCGATCGGCCTGGTACTCGGCAAGATCGAAGGGCGGGGTGACGGGGCCGCCGCATTTCGAGCGCGCGAGCACGCGAAGGTCCGCCGGCACGGGCTCGAGCTCGATGGAGAGGCGCGACGGCGGAAGCACCGAGCGACCGAGCCGAACCTGCGAGAGCCGCGCCGTTGCGCGAGCGGCGAGGGCGTCGAGCGTGCCGGACACTTCGACGGCCGCCGACGCTTTGCCGTCGGCCGCGCGCAGAATGGACGGCAGGGCGTCGATTTTTCCGATCGGAACGTCGGTCGCGACGAGGTTGCCGCTGATCTTCGCGCCGGAACGCACGTCGATGGACCCGAGAATGGAGCCCGAGCCCTTGCGTAGCAGCACGTTCGGCGCGGCGAGCTCGATGGCGTGGTACGACGCGTCGCGATCGAACCAGCGGAAGCGAAAATCGGCGTCGCCTCCGTCGTAGTGTTCGCCGAAGAGATCGAGGCGCTTGAACGCGAGCTTGCCGTTCGCCGAGAGCACGCCCTTGCCGCACGGGTCGCCGGCGCCGCCGAGGACGTAGCGGACGCTCGCTTCGGCCGCGGTCTCGCCGGCGATGTCGCTCCAGCGCGGATCCTGGTCGAAGCGGAAGATGCCGAAGAAATCGCGGATATCGAAGCTCTTCGACTTCATTTTGGCGTCGGCGACGAGCGTCGCCGTAGTGCCGAAGTCGATGCGGGCGCTCGGCACGGTCCACGCGCTCGCTCCGCGCTGAGCCTCGACGTCGGCGAGCTCGAGCACGAGCGGGCGGAAGCGAACCTTGCCGCTCCGGAGGTCGCCAATCGGAAACCCCCCGAACTCGAAGCCGCGGATGGCGACGTTACCCGTGAGCACCGGATCGCTCATGAGGCCGGACATCTCGATGTCGACCTCGGCGTTGCCCACCATGGGGATGTCGACGAGGGGACTCACGTCCGCGAGGTGGAGCTTCGAGCCCTTGCCGATGGAGAGCGTGATGCGATTCTTGAATCCGATCGAAACGAGCTTCGCGATCAGGGTCGATTGCCCGAACTCGGCGCGCGTGTCGACGAACTCGAGCGCCTCGGGGACGATCCGGAAGCGGCCGCGAATCGACGAACGCTTCACGCCGATCATGTGCTTTCGCTGCGGGTCGCTCCACGCGCGATCGAACACCTCGAAATCGCGAGTTTCGGCGGCTACGTCGCCCTCGATGTGGAGCGGGACGAGCGTCCCGTGAATCTTCTTTGCGTGCGTTTCGCGCAGGTCCCAGCTGACGATCGTCTTCGGCGTCACGTCGAGGTCGCGCATCAGCGACGTGAAGGGGACGTTGAGGCCGTCCATGGATTCGACCGAGAGCGGCACGCCGGGCTCGAGCGGCGCGATGCGGATGCCTTTCAGCGAGATCTGGCCGTCCGAGAAACCCATCTCGAAGCGCGGGAGCACGATGGCGTCGCGCGCGAGGCGCGCGTCCACCGCGAGCTTCTGGGCGAGTCGATAGCCGCCGAGCCCGAGCCCTTTGCCGTCGAGCTTGCCCTCGAACTCGGGGAGCTTCGACGTTCCGTCGTAGCGAACGTCGCCGGACAGCGCCAAAAACCCATGAAGCTCGAGGGTCTTCGCGAATCGGTTCACGAGCCCGAGCGGTGCCCGAACGTTCACGTGACCACGGTAGAGCGGCATCCCCTGGGAGCGTCGCGCGCCGTGAAGTTGCGAGATATCGAGCGAGACCTCGCGCGCGTCGTCGCTTTCGGGGCGGCAGGGGCGCGCCGTGCCGGGCTCGGGCCGATCGTCGAGCTCCGCGAAGAGCGACAAGCGCCGGACGTCGAAGGCTTCGGGTTCGATGCGGGCGCGCGCTTCGAGCCGGCACACGACGTCGTCGTCCTGGACTTCTTTGCCCGTCGTCGCGACGAGCAACGTCTGGTCGATCCGGCGGCGCGTCACGCGGCTCTCGTCCGCTTGGAGCGCGACCTCGAACGAGGGGCCGCGCTCGGCGAAGACGTCGAGATCGATGGGCCCGGTCTCGATGCGCACGCCGTCGACGACGACCGCGAAGCGACCCTCCGAGATGGAGAGCGACGAGAACGGCGCGCGATCACCGGTGGGCGTCGACGCGCTCCGTTCGCGCAGGCGATACCGGAGGTTCGTGAGCTTGCCGTCCGTGACGACCAGTCGGGCCCGCGGCCGATTGAGCTCGATGGCCCCGAGGTCGAAGCGCCCGCCGAGGAGCGCAAAGACGCGCGGCGAGACGGTCACGGCTTCGGCGACGAGCGCCGGCGACCCACCGTCCGACGCCGGCACGGCGAGATCCAGTACGGCGAGCCGGAGCGGCAGGAGCTTGACCTCCACGCGGTAGCTCGCCGAAACGCCGAGCTCCTCGCGCAGGACGCGCGCCGTTTCGCGCTCGGCCCAGCGCTTCACGGGGTCGGAGGACACGAGCAGCGTGAGCACGAGAGGGATCACGCCAACCGTCGCGAGCGCGGCGCAGAGGACGCGCGCGAAGAGCTTCCCCGCTTCCCATCGCTTCGGGGCTACCTCGCCGGACGCCATGCGTCTCTCAAGCGTAGCCCGGACCCCTTCGGGGCACACATCACGCCCGAGCGGCCGGTGGTCCATGCTCGAAACGGTGGGGCCGGAGCCCCACCGATCCGAAGCGGCGCGCCAGAAGCGCGGCTTACGTAATGGCTTCGAACGGCTTGCCCTTCAGGGAAGCCGCAAAGCCGTCGTGGACCTCGCTGGTCTTCGACCAGCCGGGCCGGGCACGCATCGACTTCATCCACTGGTCGGTATTCGGGAACTTCGAGAAGCTGACGCCCACGAGATCGCCGCACGAGAGAATCGTCGCGCCGAGGTAGTCGGCGATGGTGAGCGAGTCGCCCGCGACGAACTTCTTGCCGCCTCCGAGCCAGTGGTTTTCGAGGACGCCGAGCCAGAACGCGCTCTTCGTCTTACCCCATCCGATCGTACCCTCTTGCGTGCCGCTCGGGCGCTTGTGCCCGTCGTACACCTGCGGGTAGACGAGGTGATAGCCGTACTCGCGGTAGAGGTTCGTGTTGAACCAATCCATGACCTCGTTCACGCGTGCGCGCTGCTTGAGGTCCTTCGGGTAGGTGGGTGAGCCGCTCTTGTCGGCGATGTACTTCAGGATTGCCGAACACTCGCTGAGGAGGAATCCCTCGTCCTCGAGCACCGGAACCTGGCGCGAGGGGTTGATCGTCGAGGTGTAAGGCTCCTTCACGTGTTCGCCCGTCATGAGGTCGACGGTGACGAGCTCGAGGGGAATGCCCTGGTCGGCACAGAAGAACGTAACGGACCGCGACGTCGTGGAAACGGGGTGATAATGGAGCTTCATTGTCGTAGTGACTCCCTTCGGCGGACGGGAAGCATCCCGCCCGAGACCGGGCTTGGCAAGACCCGACTGCGTTCCCCGGCGGCGACAAACTTGCGAAGGAGGAACGGGTCCCGTATCGTTAGCGATGGACTTCCTTGCCCGGAAGTTCGAGGTGGGCGCGGTACGTCGATGCGACTCGCCCAAGGCGAAAACCACGTCATTTCGGCCCGCGAAGGCCTCGCGGTGCTGCAGGTCTGGTCTCGCCCCGATTTGACTCCGGAAGAGGGAGCGAAGAACGCCGCGCAAATGACGGAGTACCTTTGCACACATGTACTCCGTGCCGGCGGTCCCTACCGGGGTCTCATCTTCGACGTGCGTCGCGGGCCGCCGGTGTTCGGCCCGAAGACGCGCGAGACGCTCGCTTCGCTGTTCGCGCTCGCGGCGCAAAACCGCGTGGGCATCGCCGTGCTTTGCGGAGACTCCGCGATTCAGGTGCTTCAGTTCCGAAACCTCTGCCGCGACGCCGGAGGGCGCGCCGAGGTCTTCGCGAGCGAAGCGGAGGCCGTGCGATGGTTCTCGCTGAAGAGCTCCGGAACGGCGGGTTGATCGCGTCGAAGCTCCCCGCCGTCGGCACCACCATCTTCACGGTGATGTCGCAGCTCGCCGAGGAACACGGCGCCGTGAATCTCGGACAGGGTTTCCCCGATTTCGATCCGCCCGAAGCCCTGCTCGACGCGCTCGCGCGGCACGCACGCGCCGGACGCAACCAATACGCTCCCATGGCGGGCGTTCCGCGCCTGCGCGAAGCGCTTGCGCGCGAGCTCGGGCGCGCTCACGGCGTCGCGCTCGATCCGGAGCACGAGATCACCGTCACGAGCGGCGCGACGGAAGCGATCTTCGACGTGATCGCCGCCGTCGTGCGCCCGGGTGACGAGGTCGTCGTGCTCGACCCCTCTTACGACTCGTACGAGCCGTCCGTCGTGCTCCAGGGCGGCCGTGCCGTTCACGTTCCGCTGCGGCTGCCCGACTTTTCCATCGATTTCGAGCGCCTCTCGCGCGCGCTCACCCCGCACACGCGCCTCGTTATCGTGAATTTTCCGCATAACCCGAGCGGCGCCGTGCTCTCGCGGCGCGATCTCGACGCGCTCGCGAACGCGCTGCGCGACACGAGCGCGTTCTTGCTCTCGGACGAGGTCTACGAGCACATCGTTTACGACGGGCGCGAGCACGAAAGCGTGCTCCGGCATCCGGAGCTCGTGAAGCGGAGCTTTCAGGTGGGCTCGTTCGGAAAGAGCTTCCACGCGACGGGCTGGAAGGTAGGCTGGGTAGCGGCCCCCGCCGCTCTCACGCGTGAGGTTCGCAAGGTACATCAGTTCGTCACCTTCGCGACGTCGACGCCCGCGCAGCACGCCCTCGCCGACGTGCTCGAGGCCGACCCCTTGGCGCTGCGCTCGCTCGGGAGCTTCTATCAAACGAAGCGCGACCGTTTTCGCGCGCTCGTCGCGCCGACTCCGTTTCGGCTCTTTCCCGTCTCGGGCGCGTACTTTCAACTCGTCGATTACTCCGTCGTCAGCTCGCTGTCCGACACCGAGTTCGCGCGTCACTTGACGACGAACGTCGGCGTTGCCGCGATTCCGCTTTCGCCGTTCTACGAGACGCCACCCGAGGCGAAAATCGTGCGCTTCTGTTTTGCGAAGACGGAGGCGACGCTCGAGCGCGCCGCCGAGCGGCTTCGAAAGCTGGGCTGACCGTATCGACCCGCAGCGGAGTTTGGGGCAAATTGCTCCAGCGGGGCGCGGCTGCGGGCAAAGTGAGCGCACCGTGAGTTGCCGGGAGTCGGTGCGAGCGCCGGAGCGTGGCACGAGGCGTGCTTGTCTCCACTCCTCGAACCAGCGCCGGTTTTAGCTGCCGGCGACCCACTCCCTTCATGGCCATCGCAGTCCTGCTCGGTGCCTTCGTGCTCCACGTCGTCGCGGGTTACGCCGCGATTCGGCTGGCGTTGCGATCGCGAAAACTCTGGTGGTCCACCGTGGCGCTCGCGATCGTGCTCATGGCCCTGTGGCGCGTGAGCGCGGCGTACGAAGTCGCCATCAAGCAGGCGCCTCCGGATCTCGCGACGGAGGCGCTCGCCGCCGTCATTTCGCTGCTCGTGATCGTCGGCATGCGCGAAGCCGTGCGCTCGACGGCGGCGCTTCGCCGGAGCAACGTCGCGCTGCGACGCAGCGAGGACCGCTACCGAGCGGTCGCCGAAAGCGCAATGGACGCCATCGTCGTCGTCGACGGCGATGGCCGCGTCGTTTACGCGAATCCCGCGGTGGAGTCGGTGTTCGGCTACTCCCCGGGCGATCTCTTCGAGCGACCGTTCACGCTGCTTGCGCCCGACGCGGGAAAGCTCTCCGACCTCGTGGCTCCGGCGAGCGGAACGTCGCGCGAGCGGATGATCCGCATCCGCGGCCACCACAAGGACGAGCGGGAGCTCTCGCTCGAGGCGACGTTCGGCGCGTGGGAAGAGGACGGGGTCGTCATGCGCACGGGGATCATGCGCGACGTCACTCGACGCGAGGAGCTCGAACGCCAGCTCAGGACGAGCGAGGAGCGCTACTCGCTCGCGACGCGCGGAGCGAACGACGGCATTTGGGATTGGGACCTCGCGACTCAGCGCGTGTTCTTTTCTTCACGCTGGAAGTCCATCGTGGGCCTTCCGGAGAACGCGGTCTGCTCGTCGCCGGAGGATTGGCTGGGTCGTATCCATCCCGACGAGGTGAGCGACGTGCGGTCGCGCCTCCTCTCGCACGTCTCGGGGCAGGGCGAGCACTTCGAAGCCGAGTACCGGATCCTGCACACGGACGGCCTGTATCGCTGGGTGCTCTGCCGGGGTATCGCCGTGCGCACGCCGAGCGGCGAGGCCTACCGCATGGCGGGCTCGCTGACGGACATCACGGCGAGAAAGAGCGCCGAGGAGCGGCTGCTCCACGAAGCGCTCCACGACGGGCTCACGGGACTGCCGAATCGAGCGATGCTCATCGATCGTTTGCGCCGTTGTCTCGTTCAGTGCCGGCGCCGCGGCGGCCCGCCGTGCGCGGTCCTCTTCGTCGATCTCGATCGCTTCAAGAACGTGAACGACAGCCTCGGTCACGCCGTCGGCGATCGGCTGCTCATCGAGGTCGCGCGCAAGTTGACGCTCGGCGTGCGCCCCGAGGATACGGTGGCGCGGCTCGGCGGCGACGAGTTCGCGATCTTGCTCGAGCACCTCGAGAATCGCCAGTCCGGCATCGACATCGTGAACCGCCTGCTCGAAAGCCTGTCGCAACGCGTCGAGATCGAGAATCACGAGCTCGTGACGACGGCGAGCATCGGGTTCGTGTGGGGTGACGGGCGCTACGAAAACCCCGAGGACCTCCTGCGCGACGCGGACGCCGCCATGTACAAGGCGAAAGAACTCGGCAAGGCTCGCTGCGAGGTCTTCGACTCGCGCATGCACGACCTCGCGTGCTCGCGCCTTTCGCTCGAGGCCGATCTGCGGAGGGCCGTCGAGCGCGACGCCATCGAGATCGCCTACCAACCCATCGTGTCGCTCGCCACGGGCCGCACCTCCGGATTCGAGGCGCTCGCGCGCTGGACGCTCGACGGTCGCGTGATCTCGCCGGCCGAGTTCATTCCTATCGCCGAGGAGGAGTCGCTGATCGCGCCCATCGAGCTCGGCATCATGCGCCGAGCGCTCGCCGTGCTCGCGGAAATGCAAAAGCGCCAGCGTGGCGACGTCCCGCTCACGATGAACCTGAATCTTTCGGGCCGCCACCTGCGCGAGCCGATGCTGGTCGAACGATTGCGCCAGATTTTGACGACGTCACGCGTCGCGCCGGGTTCGGTGCGCCTCGAGATCACCGAGAGCTTCCTGCTCGAGGACGACGCTCGGACCATGGGAGTCCTCGAACGTTTGCGTGCACTCGGGTTCTTGCTCGTGATCGACGATTTCGGAACCGGCTACTCGTCGCTCTCGTATCTTCATCGCCTTCCCATCCAGGGAGTGAAGCTCGACCGCTCGTTCGTGAAAGAGATGGAGTCGTCCGAGCGACGCGCCACGATCGTGAGCGCCGTCGTGAACCTCGCCAAGCAGCTCTCGCTCCCGACCGTCGCCGAAGGCGTCGAGACGAGCGCTCAGGTCGAGCGGCTGCGGCGCATGGGATGCGACTACGTCCAGGGCTTCTTCTTCTCGCCGGCCGTCGACGCAAAGACCGCCGAAGCCTACGTCGTCCGCGAGCGCGACGTGCTCGACGGGGCGTCACGTCCGGAGGCGCCCAGCAAGCGGCGTGGGGGCAAGCGGCTCGTCGCTTGACGTGAGCGCCGATCGCGAAACACGAACGGAATCAGCGCCAGAGCGCGAGAATCATCGCCATCGCCTGGAGCGAGAAGAATTGGTAGCCGGCGCCGATGCCGAACACCCTCCAGGATCGTCGTTCGAACGCGACGCCGTTCAGAAGCACCGGCACGACGAAACCGAGCCACACGAAGAGGCCCGTCTGGAAGCCGTAGCGCCACGACGCGCGATCGCCGCCCGCGTTCCACGTCGAGGGGCGCCAGACGGAAACGTCCTGCGCGAGCGCGTAGGCCATGAACAGCGTTCCGAGCAGGTTCAACGCGAAGGCTTTCGCGATTTCGGCGCTGCTCGGCGTCATGGTGTCGCCGAGTCCCATGGCGCGCGCCCAGATTTTGCCGAACAAGGGTCCGTACCAGAGGGATCCGATGGCGAAGCTTGCGAGCACGCTCGTCGCGAGGGCGAGCCAATTCACGGGAATGGCGGGGTACATCGCGTTTTCCTCGGTGTCTCTCGAAACGTCTACAATAGCCGCGTGCCGGAAGCGACGAAGCCGAACTCCGAGGAAGAGCTCGCCGGCGTCGCGCGCGCCCTCGGCGCTTCGCGCGTCGGCAGGCCGAGCGCAGCCGAACGCCGCGTGCTCGCGCTCGCGGGGCCCGTGGCGCCCGCCCTCGTTCGCGACGTTTCGGCGGCGATCGCGCGGGGCGAGGATCCGCTCGGTGACGCGCTGTGCCGGTTGCGCTCGCCCGCCGTCCGGCGGCCTCTCGGCGCGACGTACACCCCCGAACCGCTCGTTCGCGCGATGACGGCGTGGGCGTCGCGGCGAACACCCGCGCGCGTCGTCGAGCCGGGTGCGGGCTCGGGGCGCTTCCTCGTCGCCGCGGGGCGCGCCTTCGCGCGTGCCGAGCTCGTGGCCGTCGAAATCGATCCGCTCGCGGCGCTGCTCTGCCGGGCGCACCTCTCGGCCGCGGGGCTCGGCGCGCGAGCGCGCGTCGTCGTCGGCGACTACCGCGAGATCGCGCTCGACGCCGTTTCGGGGCCCACGCTCTTCATCGGCAATCCGCCGTACGTGCGTCACCACGGCATCACGCCGGCCTGGAAGCGCTGGCTTCGCGACACGGCGCGCGAGCTCGGTCTCTCCGCGAGCCTGCTCGCGGGGCTCCACGTGCATTTCGCGCTGCGCACCGCCGAGCTCGGGCAGCCCGGTGACTACGGTGCGTTCGTCACGGCCGCCGAATGGCTCGACGTGAACTACGGCGCGCTCTTTCGCGCTCTCGTCACGGGACCGCTCGGCGGGACGAGCCTCCACGCCGTCGCGCCGACCGCGCGAGTGTTCGCCGACGCCGATACGACCGCCGTCATCGCGTGTTTCGAGCTCGGCTCGGCCCCCGCGTCGCTGCGCTTGCAGCGCGTCGACCGCGTGTCGGAGCTCGCGACGCTCGGCTCTGGAAAGCGCGTGGCGCGGGCGCGGTTGGCGGGCGCCTCGCGCTGGACGCCTCTCTTTGGCTCGCCGCCGTCGCGGCCGCACGGCTTCGTCGAGCTCGGCGAGCTCTGTCGCGTTCACCGCGGCCAGGTGACGGGCAGAAACGCGGTGTGGATCGAAGGCACGCACAGCCGAATGCTGCCCGAGAACGTGCTCTTTAGAACGGTGACGCGGGCCCGCGAGCTTTTCGTCGCGGGCGAAGCGCTCGCCCGCCACGCGGTCCTCCGTCGCGTGATCGATTTACCGCTCGAGCTCGACTCGCTGTCGACGAGCGAGCGCCGCGCCGTCGAGCGCTTTCTTCGCGTCGCGCGCGAGCTCGGCGCGCACCGCGGCTTCGTCGCGGAGCACCGCCGGGCGTGGTGGTCCGTCGGGCTCTACGAGCCGGCGCCGATTCTCGCGACGTACATGGCTCGCCGCACGCCGGCGTTCGTGCGCAATCTCGCCTTTGCGCGTCACATCAACGTCGCGCACGGACTCTACCCGCGCGACCTTCTGCCCGAGTCGACGCTCGACGCCCTCGCGCGTTACCTTGCCGGTGCAACGCGCCTCGCCGACGGTCGAACGTACGCCGGGGGGCTCACGAAGTTCGAGCCACGCGAAATGGAACGGCTCCTCGTGCCCGAACCCTCGCTCCTCGCGCGGGGATTCGGCACCGAGCGGGCGCGGCGTGGCAAACTGGTGTAAAAGCCCGCCCCCACCGTGCCCGAGACCACGCCATCGTCCCCGAAGAGCCCCGATCGCGACCGCGCCGTTCACGCGCTCGAGCGCGCGGTGGAGTGCGCCGAGCGCGGCGCGAGCGATCGTCCCGTCGTGCTCGCGCGCGCGGACGACGTCGCCGCGCTCGAGCCGGTTCTAGCGCGGTCGCGGCTCGATCGCGTGATGATGGGAACCCACGCCGATCTCGGTCTCGACGCGCTGCTCGCGGGCGGCATCCTCGACGCGCTTTTGCCGGAGGTGAAGGCGATGGTCGGCTTCGGCGACGGCGAGTGGCGCCACAAGGACGTGTGGAAGCACACGAAGCAAGTCGTCATTCAGAGCGGCGACCGGCTCGAGCTGCGCTGGGGCGCGCTCTTCCATGACATCGGTAAGGTGAAGACGCGCAGCATCGCCCCGAACGGGGAGGTGCATTTCTTCGGCCACGCGGAGGTCGGCGCGCGCATGTTCGACAAGCTCGAGCGCCGCCAGAAGCTCTTCGCCGCCGACGAGGCCCTGCGCGAAACGATCCGTTGGCTCGTGTTGCATCACTTGCGCGCGAGTCAATACGACGGCAAGTGGACCGACAGCGCCGTGCGCCGTTTCGCGCGCGAGATGGGCGCGCATCTCGACGATCTGTTGTGCCTGTCACGCGCCGACATCACGACGAAGCGTCCGGAAAAGAAGCGGCGCGGGGTCATGCTCATCGACGAGCTCGGCCGCCGCATCACCGAGCTCGCCGAGCTCGACGCGAAGCAGCCGCCGCTTCCCACCGGAGTCGGCAACGAGATCATGGCCGCATTCGGTCTGCCGCCCTCACGTTTGATCGGCGACATCAAGCGCGCCCTCGAAGCCGCCATCGAAGCCGGCGAGATCGAGGAACGCCTCGAGATCCAGGCGTACGTCGATTTCGTCGCGAAACACCGCGAACGCTTCGGCATCTGACGGCCTCGCGCTACGTCGCGAAGCCGTTAGTGAGCTCACGCGTCGCGAGCTCAGTAGCGGTACGTCGTCTCGCGCTGCACTTTCATGGAGACGGGGAGCTCGCCGTTCGGTCCGGCGACGCGGATGGTCGCGATCTGGTCGAACTTGGCGCCGTGGTAGTCCATGGTCATCGGGTCGATGACGAGGGAATCTTCGAGCTTCACGTCCATGCCGACGAGGCCGACCTTGCTCGGATCGCCCCCTTGCTCTTTCACGTAGGCGGCGACGAGCTCGGAGATGTCGCCATAGAGGTCCTTCTCGTCGAGCTTGTACTCGCGCACGACCTGAACGCACTTTCCGGCCCCGCAGGGAGCTTCGGCGACCACGCGGATCTGCTTCGTGCCGCCCTCGGCATCGGACGCCGTCCACGTGCTTCCGACCTGCGCGGGGCGACCCACGAAGTCTTGATGGAGCTCCATGCTGCGCACGGCGGCCAAGATACGCAGCCGTTCGGCCGAGAAGATGCGGCCGAGCGCCGGCTGCGCGTCGGGCGCGCCGAGCGCGACGATCGCCTTCGACAACTGATCGGCGCCCTTCACGTCGATGACGTGGCTGTCCTTGTCGGTGATGATGTCGACGGTGGCGTTCGCCGATTTCACTTCGTCGCCCTTGAGAAGGGGCTGTCCGTTCACGTCGATCTTCAAGCCGGTGAGCTTGAGCGAGCGCTTGTAGTTGTCGCCGTCCTTCGTCGTGACGACGTCCCAGTCGAGCGTCCATTCTTCCGCGTTCCGGAGCGGCGTGCCCGGAATGGAGATTTCCTCGAGGCGCCGCATCGTTTCGTGCGACGGCTTGTCGAGTGCGGGCGCGTAGTTGAACGCGCCGGGCTTGACGTCGGCGGCCGTTTTGGAGCCGGAGCACGCGCTTGCGGCGATGAGCAGAGCGGCGGCCACGAGGCCGTTCTTGAACGAGATCATGCGAACCTCCATACGGGGGCGCCCGGATTACCCGTATTTCCGCGCGGGGACAACGTGGAGTGTCGCGCGATGGGACCGCGCGCCAATCCTGCGCACGTGTCGGACTCGAAATTGCTTTCCGTGTCGCGCGGCGCCGAGTAAACGACGAAGACCGGCCAAAGGGACGGGGCATGAAATGACGGAGACGGGACGGCGCAGCATCGAGCCCGGCAACCGAGAATGGCGGGTCCGCCGCTGGCTCGTCCTCGCGCTCGCCTGCGGCATCGGGACCGCGATGGGCATCGGAAGCTTCGCGTTTCGTTACGCGGAGGGCCTTTCGTACTTCGGAACCGAGCCATCGGTCTGCGGCAATTGCCACATCATGCAGCCCCAGCTCGACTCGTGGCAGAAGGGCAGCCACCACGCCGCGGCGGTGTGCGTCGATTGTCATCTGCCGACCGACTTTCCGCGCAAGTACTTCGTCAAGGCGGAGAACGGCTACCGCCACGGCAAGCTCTTCACGACGCAGACGTTCGCGGAGCCGATCTTCGTGCAAGCGGCGGGCCGAGAAATTCTGGAAGAGAACTGCGTGCGCTGTCACGGCGAGCTCACTCGGGAGCTCGAACCCGGTAGAACGGACGCGAAGCACGCCGTTTCGTGCGTCCGCTGTCACGCGGGCGTCGGGCACGGTGAGCCCGCGCGGCTCGGCGGACGACTGACCCAGAGGGAGCTCGAGAAGAGTCATGAGTGAATCGAAGTGGATGCAGTTCCTGACGAGTCGAAAAGGCTTGATCGTGCTCATCGGCGCGGTCGCGATCGTGACGGCGGGCATTACTGCGCTGCTCACGAACATCTTCCAGAGGAAGGCGGAGCAGCGGAATCCCTACGTGCGTTTGGTCGAAGTCGGTGAAAACGACACCGACCCTGCGAAATGGGGCCGCAACTGGCCGGCCCAGTACGACGGCTACAAGCGCACGTCGCAGCCCACCAAGACGAAGTACGGCGGGCACATGGGCAGCGAGGCGTTGCCGGAAGAGAAGATCGAGCGCGATCCGTGGCTCAAGCGCATGTTTCTCGGTTACGCATTCTCGATCGACTACCGGGATCGGCGCGGCCACGCGTACATGCTCGCCGATCAAGAGGCGACCGAGCGCATCAAGAAGCCGCAGTCGGGCTCATGCCTTCATTGCCACGCCTCGATCATCCCGCTCTACCGTGAGCTCGGAGGCGGCGATGCGATGAAGGGGTTCGAGCAGACGTTCAAGTTCAGCTACCAGGAGCTCAACAAGAAGCTTCACGACTCGGGCCACGCGGGGCCGCTCAGCTGCGTCGATTGTCACGACCCGAAGGACATGACGCTCAGGGTGACGCGCCCGGGGTTCATCAAGGGCATTCGAGCTCTCGCCGATTCGAAGGCGGCCGTTCCGGGGCTGCCGTCGATCGCGACATGGCGCTCCGGCAAGCGCGACAAACCGTATGACCCGAACGTCGACGCATCGCGAAACGAGATGCGCTCGTTCGTGTGCGGGCAGTGTCACGTCGAGTACTACTGCGCGACCAAGATGGAGCTCACGTTCCCGTGGGCGAAGGGACTCACGGCCGACGACATCGAAGCGTTCTGGGACGAGACCAAGTTTCCCGACGGGAGCGAGTTTTACGACTACGCGCACGCCGAGACGGGCGCGCCGGTGCTCAAGGCCCAGCACCCCGAGTTCGAGCTCTGGAACCAGGGCATCCACGCGCGAAGCGGTGTGTCGTGCGCCGATTGCCATATGCCGTACATGCGCGAAGGGGCGACGAAGGTGAGCGACCACTGGGTGCGAAGCCCGCTCCTCAACGTGAATCGCGCGTGCCAGAGCTGTCATCGCGCCGGCGAGGAGGAAATGAAGGCGCGCGTAGACGTGATTCAAGAGCGCGCCCACGGTCTCTTGCAGCGTGGCGGCGTCGCCATCGTCGCGCTCATCGACGCGCTCAAGGCCGCGAAGGAAGCGGGCGCTCCGGCGGAGCGGCTCGAAGCTGCACGACGTCTCCAGCGGCGTTCGCAGTGGCGGCTCGACTTCATCGCCGCCGAAAACAGCATGGGATTCCACGCGCCGCAGGAAGCCGCGCGCGTGCTCGCCGAAGCCATCGACTACGCGCGCCAGGGCGAGCTCGTCGCTCGCGGGCTGATTCCGCCGGACGCGGCGCGCGTCACACCGAGTCACGAAGCCGCGGCGGCTGTCGACGGGGGCGCGCCGGACGCGGGACCGCGTGACGCCGGTGCGCCGGACGCGGGACCGCGTGACGCCGGCTCGCGCGACGCTTCCGTTCGCGACGCCGCACCGAAGCCCTGACGCCGTCAGCGCTTCGCTTCGGGTTCGCTACGAATCTTCTCTCGATTCGAGCGGAACGCGAACGCGAGGTACGTGATGGCGAGCGCGAACGCGACGGGCCACCAGACGAGCGCGACCTTCAGGCCGTACGGGGCGGACAGCGCGTGCTGCGCCGTCACCGAGCGCGCCGGATCGAGCGTCGAGTGCAGCATCGTCGGAAAGAGCGCGGTTGCCGTCGCGGCGAGCAAGCCGCCGAGCACCGCCGCGGAAGCGATGAAGGTGCGCCGGTCGTGTTCGCGAGCGTGCGCCTGGATGCCGAAGACAACGCCGGCCACGGCGAGCGCCGTGAACGCCCACGCGAGCGGACGCCGGAGCAGTGCCTCGAAGAGCTCGGGGCGTACGACCGCCGTTTCCGCCGTGACGACGACGAACAGCGCGCCGCCGGCGATCCAGAGCCGCCGCTCGAGTCGCCGCGCGCGCTCGCGCAGCGCGCCTTCGGTGCGGTAGGTGAGAAACGCCGCCCCGTGCGCTAGCAGCGCGACGAACGAGAGCAGCCCGACGCTCACGGTGTACCAATCGAGCAACCCGACCTCACCCCTGGGCGTAAAATCGGTGAAGAAGGCGAGGGTGAAGGTCTTGCCCGACCCGATTGGCACGCCGCGCACCACGTTGCCGAGCGCGACGCCGAAGAGCAGCGCGAGCAGTCCGCTCCCGAGCATGAGCACGACGTCCCAGAAGGAACGCCACATGGAATCGCGCACGTGGCTTCTCACCTCCATCGCGATGCCGCGCAAGACGAGACACCAGAGCACGAGAAAAAGCGCGAGGTAGAAGGCTGGAAACGCGGCGGCAAGAACGCTCGGAAACGCCAGAAACAGCACGCCGCCCGCGGCGATGAGCCAGACCTCGTTGCCGTCCCAGAACGGGCCAATGGCGGCGATGACGCTGCGCCGTTCGGCTTCCGTCTTGCCGACGGCGAACGTGAGCGCGCCGGCGCCGAAATCGAAGCCGTCGAGCACGCTGAAGACGATCAGCGTCATCGCGAGGATCGCGAACCAGAGCTCAGCCATGGTGAGCGCCCTCCGCCTCCGCCGCGGGCTCGCCATAGACGGCGGGCGGCGGACCGCCGGGTCCGTGTGCGACCTCTCTCCCGACGAGATACAAGAAGAGCACGCCGAGCAAGAAGTAGAGCCCCGTGAAACCGATCAGCGTGAAGAGCACGTTGCCCGAGCTCACGTTCTCGCTCGTCCCGTCCACGGTACGGAACAAGCCGTACACGAGCCAGGGCTGCCGGCCGAGCTCCGCCGTCATCCAGCCGGCCGTCGTCGCGATGTACGGGAACGGGAAGGCGAGCATCAACGCCCAGAGCAGCGGGCGCATGCTCGCAAGGCGGCCGCGCACCTCGAACAACGTCGCGAGCGCCATGAGAGCGATGAAGAGCGTCCCGAGCCCCGCCATTACGTGGAACGAGTAGTAGAGGAGCTCGATGTTCGTCGGCCAGTTTTCCATGGGAAAATCGTTCAACCCCTGGACGCTGCGCTGGGGCGTGCCAAACGCGAGGATCGAGAGCACCGACGGGGCGCTGATGGCGTTGTCGATGCGGCGTTCGCGCACGTTGGGCTGTCCGATGAACGTGAGATGCGCGTTCGGGCCGCTTTCGAAGCGGCCCTCCATCGCGGCGAGCGTGACGGGCTGATGGCGGGCGACGAGCTTGGCCTGATGGTCGCCGGTCGGAAACGCGACGAGGACGGCGGCCACGAGGCCCACGCGAACGCCGGACTTGAGGAAGAGCGCGGCCGTCTTCGGGTGCGCGCCTCGCAGCGTGTAGAACGCGCCGAGCGCCGCGATCACGAACGACGCCGTGACCACGGAGGCCATCATGTTGTGGGCGTACTGGGCGATCGCCCACGGGTTCAGGAGAAACTCGCCGATGGAGGCGAGCACCATGCGCCCCTGGTCGTCGAGGGCGTAGCCGACGGGGTGCTGCATGAACGCGTTCGTCGTGATGATGAAGTAGCCGGAGAGCCAGCTGCCGGCGAACACCCCCAGCGTCGCGAAGAAGTGCCAGCGAGGGCCGAGCCGCTTTTCGCCCCAGACGACGGCCGCGATCAACGCGCTTTCGAGGAAGAAGGCGAACATGCCCTCGAGCGCGAGCGTTTGTCCGATGACGGCGCCCGTGTGCTCGCTGAAACGGGCCCAGTTCGTGCCGAATTGGAACTCCATGGGCACGCCCGTGACCACGCCGAACGCGAAGTTGACGCCGAAGATGCGCGCCCAAAAACGCGCGGCTTCGTTCGCCGTCTCGTCACCGCGCCGAAGCGCGCGCCATTTCCAGAGCACGAGATGAAGCGCGAGCCCCATCGTGAGCTGCGGGAAGAGGTAGTGAAAGACGATGGTGAAGGCGAACTGCAGCCGGTGCCAGAGCGTCGGATCGTCCACGGCCGCGCGACGATAGTAGAAAGGTCGCGGAGTTTGGCGGCGAAATGAGCGCGCCGAGTCGGTGAGACGCGAAGGGTGCTATTCATCGGGCCCTGGGTGCCTCCGTGCGCGTGCTCGTCGTCAACTGCGGTAGCTCCTCGCTGAAGTTCGCGCTCATCGAGCCCGAGTCCGGCGAGGTCGTCGAGCGAGGTCTATCCGAACGACTGAGCGGCGATGGAGCTCACGCCCGTGGTCTCGACGCCGTGCTCGAAAAGCTCGCGGGCGAGCGCGTCGCGGCCGTCGGTCATCGCGTCGTGCACGGCGGCGAGTACTTCGCGGAGAGCGTCGAGCTCGATGCCGACGCGATCGCGAAGATCGAATCGTGCTCGGAGCTCGCGCCGCTCCACAACCCCGCGAACCTCGCCGGCATCGCGGCGGCGCGCGCGCGATTCCCCGGCGTGCCGCACGTCGCGGTCTTCGACACGGCATTCCACCAAACCCTGCCGCCCCGCGCGTTTCTGTACGCCATTCCCTACGAGCTCTACGAGAAGCACAAGCTTCGCCGCTACGGATTCCACGGCACGAGCCACCGCTACGTCTCTTTAGAGGCGGGGCGTAGGCTCGGCCGCCCGCTCGCCGAGCTCGAGCTCGTGACGGCCCATCTCGGCAACGGGTGTAGCGCGTGCGCGGTGCGCGGCGGGCGCAGCGTCGATACGACGATGGGTCTCACGCCGCTCGAGGGTCTCGTGATGGGCACGCGCTCGGGCGACGTCGATCCGAATCTCCATGATTTCTTGGTCGATCGCGCGGGACTTTCGCTGTCCGAAGTGACCGCCGTCTTGAACAAGAAGAGCGGTCTCCTCGGTCTCTCGGGAACGAGCAACGACATGCGTACGCTGCTTGCGGCGCGCGAGCGGGGTGATGCGCGCGCCGCACTCGCGATCGGCGTGTTCACGTACCGGCTCGCGAAAGCCGTACTCGGGCTCGCGGCGGGTTTCGAGCGCCTCGACGCGCTCGTGTTCACGGGCGGCATCGGCGAGCACGCGGCGCCCGTTCGCGCCGAAACGCTCGACGCGCTGCGCGTGCTCGGCGCGGCGCTCGATCCCGAGCGGAACGCCGTCCACGGCGCGGCGAGCGGCGGCCGCATCACGCAGGACGAATCGCGCCTGCTCGCGCTCGTCGTGCCCACGAACGAAGAGCTCGTCATCGCGCGCGAAGCGGCTCGCTTCGTGCGCTCCTCACCTGCTTAGCACCAAGCCCCACACTCTTTACCTCGTACCGAGCGGCCACGGCGTCGGGCTCACCTCCGTCGCGCTCGGCGTCGTGCGCGCTCTCGATCGTCGCGGAGTGCGCGTCGCCTTCTACAAACCCATTGCGCAGCACGCCGGTCGCGACACCGGACCCGAGCACTCGACGGCGTTCGTCCGCAAGACGAGCGCGCTCACCCCGGCGTCGCCGCTTCCCTTCGATGACGCCGAGCGCCTCCACGCGAGCGGGCGCACCGACGAGCTCTTCGATCGCGTGATGCGTGGTTTCCACGAATCGCTCGGCAAGGCCGACGTCGCCGTCGTCGAAGGGCTCGTCGACGCTCACGATACCGGCGGCGAAGCCGAGCTCAACCGCGAGCTCGTGCGCACGTTGAGCGCGGAGGTGATCCTCGTGGGCGCGCTCGGCGACACGCCGCTCGCGGAGTTCGAGGAGCGACTCGAACGCACTGCCAGCCGCTACGGCGGGTTCGGTGCGGGACGCGTCGTCGGCACGATCGTGAACCGCGTGCCGATTCCGGAACGCAGCGGGCGGACGAGCGTGTTTCCCGCGCTGCCGACGCCGAAGAATCCGCTCACGCG
>DASUTR010000081.1:0-8691 GCA_036374535.1 Polyangiaceae bacterium | reverse complement strand
AGCCGTTCTACGAGCGCAAGAGCGCGATCGACTGCCAGAAGTGCAAGGAGTGCGATTTTTCCACCGAGTTCTGCGACCACGCGTGCCATCCCGGCGACACGCCGCCGGAGGATTTCCCCGAAGGCTGCGAGCCGATCGTTCACGACGGCGAGGTGTGTCTGAACGCGCTCGAAGCGACGGGTTGCGGCGACTACGAAGCGTACGTGAAAGACGAGGGCAGGGAGGCCCCGAACGAATGCCGCTTCTGCCCCTGAAGGTTCCCTGCGCTCGACGCTGCGTCGGCCTGGCGGCCGCGCTCGCCGTGATCGGCTGCTCGGTTGGCAATCAGCTCGTCGCGGGACGGACCGAATACGAGCTCTATCGAAACACGCGCCTCGCGCCGACGCTCGAGGAACGGCTCGCCGCCGGAAACCGCTACCTGAGGAACGATCCGGAGGGCCGCTACGCGCCCGAGATCAAGGCGTGGTTCGAGCCGGCCGAGAAGGCGTACGTGGGCGGTGCGTGGAACAGCCTGCCACGCCTGCGCGCCTACACCTCGGCGCTGCCCGACGGCCCGAGCATCGAGCGCGTCAAGGCCCGCACCGAAGAGCTCGAAGCGACCATCGGCTTCGCCGCGAAGCGTGAGCAGGAGTCGCAGGCGCGCGTGGAAGCGCTGCAGGCGAGCCTCGAGCGTGCGGCCGACCAGCGCCGAGCGTTTCTCGACGAGGTGAGCGGCTGGATCGGCGCGTTCGCGGGGATCAAGGCGTGGGGGAAGCCGCTCGCGGAGCTCGGCTCCGACGTGACCGGGAAGTTCGGCAGCGAGAACCCGATGGACAGCTGCGTCGAAGAGCTCTGTTCGGTGGAGCGCACGCCACGCTTCGCGATCCCCGTCAAAGACAAGCTCGTTCCGCGCGAGGCAGCGTACTCGGTCGAGCTCGTGCTCGAGAACGGAGGCGTCGTGCAAGCGCGCCTGCGGGGACGCGAGCTCTTCAGTCGCGTGGGCGAGGCGATCGACATGCGCGCCGTCTCCTTCGCCGACCCCCAGTCGCGCGCCGAGGGCATCGGACGCGCGCTCGGCCTCGTCACGAACTCGCTCGGCGCCTCGTTCGGCGGCGATGGCTGCGAGCGGCCCGCCATCGCCCCCGTCGTGCTCGAGCGGGCATGCGCTGGAACGCGCGTCGTCGCGACCGCCGCGCTCACGACGGGCGAAGACGACGTTCTCGTCTTCGGCCCCGAAGCTCCTCCCGCTCAGCCGGCGAAGCCGCGCGGCAAGTCGATGAAGGCGCCCAAAGGGGCGACAAAGGGCGCTCCGCCGAAGCCGTAGCCGTTGTTGCCGCTCATCCCCTATCTCGAGCTTCCCGAGCTCCCGGTCCTCTCCGAGAGGTTCTTCGGGAGTTTTCCGGAAACGGCGATCACCATGAAGCCGTTCGGCATGCTGGTAGCGCTCGGCGCTTACACGGGCACGGTGGCCGCGCTCCGCCAGGCGCGTCACCTCGGAGCGAGCCCGAGCGCGGTGCTGTCGTTCACGGGTTGGGTCGCGGTCTCGGCCTTCGTCTTCGCGCACTGGCTCGACGCGCTTTTCTACTATCCTCGCGACGTCCTCGACGATCCGCTGTTGCTCTTTCGTTTTTGGGAGGGGCTCTCGAGCTTCGGCGGCTTCGTGGGCGCGTTCGTCGGTGCGTTCGCCTGGCGCTTCCACTACAAGGTGCGCCTCCTGCCGTACGCGGACATCGTCGCGAGCTCCTTTCCGGTGAGCATGGCGTTCGGACGGCTGGGCTGCGCGTTCGCGCACGATCATCCCGGCCTACGCAGCGATTTCTTCCTGGCCGTTCAGTATCCGGGCGGCGGGCGCCACGATCTCGGTTTGTACGAATTTTTGCTGATGACGCCGCTCGCCGTGGCGTTCCTCGTCCTGCGCCGGACACCGCGGCCCTGGGGTTTCTTCGGCGGCGTGCTGTGCACCGTGTACGCCCCCATCCGCTTCGGCCTCGACTTTTTGCGCGAACGCTCGGAGGTCATCGAGCCCGGCCTCGCCGCGCTCGCCGACGCCCGCTACCTCGGCCTCACGCCGGCTCAATGGGCATGTCTGCCCCTCTTCGCCATCGGCATCGCCTTGCTCGTTCGTGCGCGACGCGAGAGCACCGAACTGCCGCCGGTTCCGCCGGCCTTTCGCCGTGCCGAGCCGCTTTCAGACGTGAATGGCGAGAGCTCCGCGAGCGACGCGCGCGACGAGCGGTAGCCGTCCCGGCGTTTCGCCGTCCATGTCGATGAGCACCTCTGCGTTCGGCACGAGCGGCTCGGCCTCGACGACGGCCCCGCGACTCGTCGTCACGCCGGGCCTCGCGACGTGCGTGCCGCGGTAGATGTGGTTCGTGAGAGCGGCGGTCGCGAGCTTGTCCATGTCGGCCATCGCGATCACGTCGAACGCGCCATCGCTCGGGTCCGCGTCGGGCGCGACGAGCATGCCGCCGCCGAAGTAGCGCCCGTTCGCGATCGCGACGTTGACGATGGGCGCTTCCACGAAGACCCTGCCGTCGACGCGAACCCGCACGGGAGCGTTGCGGTACGCGATGAGCGCGCGAAGCGCACCCACGTAAAAGGCCGCTTTGCCGCCGAGCCACTTCGGTCCGGAGTTCACGATTCGGTCGGTGAGCCCGCCGAGCCCGAAGCTCGTGATGTTGAGGAAGGCGCGAACCACCCTCCCTCCGTCGTGCGCCGTAAGCTCGAGAATTCCGAGATCGAACGGACGCGGAGGGCGCGCGACGAGCCGCTCGACCGCGTCGTCGACACCCGATTCGATGCCGAGCGTTTTCTGGAAGTCGCTGCCGGTCCCTGCGGGCACGAGCGCGAGCGCCGGTCCGGGACGCGGCTCGCCGCCTTGGCCGAGGTACGCCTGAACGACTTCGTTCAGCGTGCCGTCGCCCCCGACGACGCCGATCGAGTCCACGCCGTCGTCGCGGCAGCGCTGGGCAAGACGCGTTGCGTCGCCGGGCTCCCGTGTTTCGAACAGCACGGCGCTCCTGCCACGCTCTTCGAGGGCGCGCACGACGAGGGGTCCGATGCGCCGTCCGGCCCCGCTGCCGGCAGTTGGGTTCACGATGAGCGCGACTTTCACGACCGGGCGACAATCGCACGCCGAGGGCCCCGGCGGGCCGGTCTTTTGCCGCCGCCCTGAAACTTTGGCGCGAAAATAGGCCCAAAAGTCCGCTCCAAGCCGGCCGCCCGGCGCTCGCGGCCGGTCCGGGCGAGGGGCGCCACGGTCACGCGGAAGAGCCTCCGGAAAAAAACCGAGCCCGATGACTTGAACATCACCTAGCCCATTCGTTATGTTGGTCGTACCTTTCAGGGTGTGAATCCCGAACGGCCCCCGTAAAGGGTCGTCGGTATGGAACCGAGCAGACGATGGCGACAGAAGATGCACGTAAGCTCTTCGTGGCCGGGCTGCCGGACTCGATCACCGAAGACGTGCTGCGCGAGATTTTCGAAGGCGCTGGCGGCAACGTCGTCGAGGTGAGCTTGCCGCGCGACCGCGCGACGGGTCGTCCGCGCGGTTTCGGCTTCGTGACTCTGAGCACTCCCGAGGACGCCGCGAACGTGCGCGGCTCGCTCGATGGTTCGATGCAGGCGGGACGTTCGATTTCGGTTCGTCCCTTCTCGTCGGAGCCTCCGCGCCGTACCGAAGGCGCTGGCCGCACGGATGCACCGAGCAGCGCAGGCCCGGCCGAGGATCGCACGCTCTACGTGGGCAACCTTCCGTACGACACTTCCCAGCAAGAGGTGACGCAGCTCCTCGAGCAGAACGGCGTCACGCCGATCGTCCGCGTGCATCTTCCCGCAGGTCCCGACGGGCGGCTTCGCGGCTTCGGCTTCATTACGCTCGGCAATGCCGAAGCGGCGAACGCCGCGATCGTCTCGCTGCGCGGCGTCGATATTCGCGGGCGGCGCTTGATGGTGAACATCGCGCACCCGCGTGGCGCACCGGGTGCTCCCGGGGCCGATCGCGGCCCGCGCCCGACGGGTCCGCGCCCGCCGGCGGGCGAAGGTGGCTGGTCGCAGGGACCGAGGCCTGAGCGCTTCGCGGGCGGGCCGCCGCCGGAGCCGCCTCGTCCCGGGGGCGGCCGCCCCGATGCCCGTCGCGGCAGGCAATTCGGTGGCAGCACCGACGCCGAGGAAGCCGAAAAGGCGCAGCTCCAGCAGAAGAAGAAGAAGGGCGCCGCACGTCGCCGGGGCGATCCCTCGGCCGATCGGGGTGGGGGCGGCAGCTGGCAGTCGTGGAAATGGGACGACGACGATTGAGCAGAAACCGCGCTCAGGTCCCCCTAGTTAATCGAAATATTTGATTTTTTGGGCATTTCGGCCGACGGGAAGCCCCCGATTGCCGCCGCTGTTCGCCACATGCTACGACGGGGCGCTCTACTTCCGGCCGGAACGCGCGTCTGCCATCCCCGTGGCGGATGCCAGCTCACGGCGCGAGAGGTGAGCTCGGGCTCCGGACCCCACCCTGATGATTTTCGACTGGCTCTACGGCCTGTTCTCGAACGACCTCGCCATCGACCTCGGTACGGCGACGACGCTCATTTACGTCCGCGGCAAGGGCATCGTGAGCTGCGAGCCCTCGGTCGTCGCCGTGCAACGTGACAGTCACGGCGAGCAGAACGTGCTCGCCGTGGGTCGCGAAGCGAAGGACATGCTTGGCCGAACCCCCGGTAACATCGTCGCGATTCGTCCGCTCCGTGACGGCGTCATCGCCGACTTCGAAATCACCGAGGCGATGCTGCGGTACTTCATCGCGCGCGCCCACAATCGCCGCACCCTCGTGAAGCCACGCATCATCATCTGCGTGCCGTTCGGTATCACCGAGGTCGAGAAGCGCGCGGTCAAGGAAAGCGCCGAAAGCGCGGGCGCCCGCGAAGTCTACCTGATCGAGGAGCCCATGGCGGCCGCCATCGGGGCGGGTCTGCCGATCACCGAGCCCAGCGGCAACATGGTGGTCGACATCGGCGGCGGCACGACCGAGGTCGCCGTGATCTCGCTCGCCGGTATCGTCTATTCGCAGAGCGTTCGCGTCGGCGGCGACAAGATGGACGAAGCGATCATCGCGTACATGAAGCGCAAGTACAACATGGCGATCGGCGAGCAGACGGCGGAGCGCATCAAGATCACCATAGGAAACGCCCACCCGCTCGAGCAGGAGCTCACCATGGAGGTGAAGGGCAGGGACATGGTCGCCGGCGTGCCGAAGACGGTCGTCGTGAGCTCGGAAGAGATCCGCGAGGCGCTCGCCGAGCCCACGAGCTCCATCGTCGAGGCCGTGCTGCTCGCTCTCGAGCGCACGCCCCCCGAACTCGCGGCCGACATCGTCGACAAGGGCATCGTGCTCACGGGCGGCGGCGCGCTGCTCAAGAACATGGACGTCCTGCTGCGGGAAGAGACCGGCCTGCCGGTCATGGTCGCCGACGACCCCATCAGCGCCGTGGTGCTCGGCAGCGGCAAGACGCTCGATCACATCGAGCTCTTGAAGGAAGTGACGATCGGTTGACGTGCGCGTCCGCCGCGTGGAACTAGGTCGCCACCCCCTCTTCTGAGTCATGACGCTCTTCAAGCGGCTACGCGACACGTTCCTCGTCGTGGTCCTGCTCGCCCTGCCGTTCTTCTTCCTGCGCGCCAGCATTCGCAAGCCGGAAGAGCTGAACGCCGTCGATCGCGCGATGCTGCGCATCGCGGCGCCGCTGCAGTACGCCGCCGCCGCGGTGTCGCGCGCCGTGTCGAACGTCGTGAGTCAGTACGTTTACCTCGTCGACGTGAAGACGGACAACGACCGGCTCGTCTACGAGAACGCCCGCTTGCGCGCGACGCAGCACGAGCTCGCGCATTCGCTGGCGGAAAATCGGCGCCTTCGCCGCCTGCTCGGCCTTCGCGACACCATCCAACACGAGACGGTGAGCGCGCTCGTCGTCGGAAAAGACACGACCGAGTACTTCCGGGTCTGGCATCTGACGGTCGACGCCGCGAGCGGACAGCTCCGGCCGAATATGCCGGTGATTTCGCTCGAGGGAGCCGTCGGTACCGTGCTGCGAGCCGCCGGTAGCGAGGTCGACGTACAGCTCACCGTGGACAGCGGCTTCGGCGTCGACGTCATCGTCGAGCGCTCCGGAGCGCGTGGTTTCGTGCGCGGCTCGGGCGATCGCGCGAAGTACGCCGTCCGCGTCGAATACGTGCAGCGAACGGATCAGGTCGAAGTGGGAGACCTGCTCGTGACGAGCGGCGTCGGCTGCCGTTTCCCGAAGGGCATTCCCATCGCTCGTGTCACGAAAGTGCTGCGCCGCGATTTCGGCATCTACCAGACCGTCGAAGCGGTCCCCACGGTCGATTTCTCACGTCTCGAAGAGGTGCTCGTGATCCTCGTCGATACGAGCGACTGCGAGACGGAGCACGCGCTCCCGGGACGGCGTCCTCGAGCCGCGAGGTGAAGCATGCGGAGCGCTGCGTACCTCGGTCTCGCCGTCTTTTTGCTCCTGGTTCAGAGTAACCTCTTCCGCGTCATCGGACCGATCGGCGATCTCATCGGCCCTCGCTGGGTGCACGGCATCACGCCGAGCCTGGTACTGCCTCTGGTCGTGTTCTTGGGCGTGCACGAGCTCTCGATGCCGCGCGGTGCGTTGCTGGCGTTCGCCATCGGGTATGCCGAGGACACGCTGAGCGGCGCGCCCATCGGCCTCTTCACGTTCGTTTCCGTCACGCTCTGGTGGCTCGCGCGCGTGGCGGGCGTGCGGCTGACCGCCCAGACGGCTCTGCCGCGCATGTCGCTGGCGTTCGCCTTCAGCCTCGTCGAGGGGGCGATCGTGCTGATTCTGCTCGCCATCTTCGGCGATGACACACGCCGGCCCATCGAGGTGGGAAGCGTCGTCGTCCCGCGGGCCCTCTCGACGGCGCTCTGTTCGCCGCCCATCTTTCGGCTCGCTCAACGGCTGCGCCAGGGTCCGGCGCCGCTGAAGACGCGCGAAGGAGCCGTGAATGCATGAGACTGTTCGCTCAGCGCTCTGACGTCGGCGAGTTCCGGCGTCGCTACCGCTGGATGGTGATCGTCGTCATCGGCGCGTTCATCGCGCTCGTCGGCAGGCTCGTCCAGCTTCAACTCGTCGAGGGTGAGGTGCACCGCGCCCAGGCTCGGAGAAACATCGTGCGCGAGGGGTACCTGGCCACGACGCGCGGCGTCATTCGCGACGCGTACGGGAAGGTACTGTCCGCGAACCGCCCCGCGTACAACGTGTACATCACGCCGTCGGCGCTCGACGTGGAAAAGGCATGGCCCACCGTCGCGCGGCTCGCGCGGCTCGACGACGCCGAGCGCGTGAACCTCGAGCAGACCATCCGGGAACGACGCGCGCTCGATCCCAAGGATCGGCGGCGCCAGCAGCAGATCCTCGTCAAGGTGGACGTCGATCGCGACGCGGTCGCGTACCTCGAAACGCACGAAAAGGAGCTGCCCGGCGTCGAGGTGGCGCCGTCGCCCGTGCGCTATTACCCCTTCGGCTCGCTCGGAGCGCACATGGTCGGCACGATGCGCGAGGTGAACCGCGAAGAGCTCGCGTGGCTTGGAGAGCGCGGCTACCGCGCGGGCGACCGCACGGGCTCGATCGGCGTCGAGCGGCGCTGGGAAAGCTACCTGCGCGGGCAGCGCGGCTCGCGCAAGACCGTGCGGGGCGCCGGGCGGCGACTCGACATGGCCGAGCTCGAGGCGAAGTACCTCGAAGAGCCGCGGCGCGTCGAGCCGATCCCGGGGCGCGACGTCACGCTCACGGTGGACATCGAGCTCGTCGACGCGATGGACAAGGCGATGCGCGGTCACCTTGCGGGCGCCGTCGTCGTGGCGGACGTGCGCACGGGTCGCATTCTCGCGGCGCTGTCGAAGCCGAGCTTCGATCCGAACGTGGTTTCGGGCGGAATGGGCACGCGCGCCGTCAGCGAGGCGTTCAAGCGTTTGTATGCCGATCCGCTCAAGCCGACGCTCGACAAGACGATCTCGGCGGCCTATCCGCCGGGGTCTACGTACAAGCCGTTCACGGCGCTCGCAGGTCTCGCCGACGGCCTCGTGGATCCGCACGCCGTCGTCGATTGTCGCGGCGGCTTCGAGTACGGCAAGCGCTACTTTCGCTGCACCGGTGTGCATCGCCGCGTGAACCTCCACGGCGCCATGGTGCAGTCGTGCAATACGTACTTCTACGAGCTCGGCTCGCGCATCAGCATCGATCGGCTGGCTTCGGTAGGCCTCGATTTCGGGTTCGGCGTCAAAACGGGCATCGGCGTGAACCCGGAAGCGCGCGGGCGCATGCCGACGCGCGGTTGGTACACGCGCCGCTACAAGCAAGCGTTCTACGGCGGTTTCACCGTGCTTTCCGCGATCGGCCAAGGCGCTTCGACCGTCACCGTGCTCCAGCTCGCGCTCGCCTATGCCGCGCTCGCCAACGGCGGCACGGTCTACCAACCGCAGGTCGTGCGCAGCATCGAGACGAGCGACGGCACCGTCGTGCAGGAGTTTCCTCCTCGCGTCCGGCACGTGGTCGACATTCCGGCCGACCACCTGACGCTCATCAGGGGTGGTCTCGAAGGCGTCGTGAACGAGAAGCGCGGCACCGCCTACGGCGGCCGCATCGAGGGCGTCGAGGTGGCCGGCAAGACCGGCACGGCGCAGGTGAGCCACGTGACGCCGCG
>DASUTR010000080.1:0-6853 GCA_036374535.1 Polyangiaceae bacterium | reverse complement strand
TTCTTCGACGCGGCGTCGGCGGTAGCGCCCGCCGGGGCACGTTTGGGCACACTCCGCTCGCTCACTCGACGTTTACGGTTTACGTCGAGGTCCGAGAAAACTTAAGAGTAGGCGGGTGGACTACACGCCGCACAGGGGTGGGAGCCCGGCGGAGCCGCTCCCGCTCGGGTTCAATGGAACGCGAGCACGGCGAGCACGATGACGGTGAGGCCGGTCACGAGCATGATCCGGCTCAAAAGAAGAAGCCGTCCCATGAGCGCGGGGTTTCCTTGGGCCTTTTTGAACTGCGACTGCATGTAGCCGAGCAGACCGGCCATCACGACGACGAGCGTGAGCTTCGCGTGGAAGAAGCCGCCGCCGCGAAACGTGAGGTTCGAAAAGCCACGCTCGACGACGAACCCGAGCCCGGACGCGATGAGGAGCAATAGGCCGTACGAACCGTTTTTGCGCAGAACGGCGGCACGCTGCAGGAATTTCCCGCGCTCTTCGGGAGCCATGTCTTTCGACGCGAGCCCGAGCGTGAAGCTCGCGAGACCGCCCCCGACGCCGAGCGCGAGGCCGAAGAAATGCAGGATGAGGAGAAAGTCGTACATGCGATGGGCCTTTCGCCGTTCAGAAGGGGATCTCGTTGCCGTCTTTCCAGAACTTGCCGGTTTCGGAGAAGGGCATGGTGACAATCGCGAGCGCTCCGAGCGCTGACTCGCGCGGATGTCCGGGGGCGTTCGGACCGCCCAGATCCGTCTTCACCCAGCCGGGATCGAACGCGTTCACGGCGACCGCGCCGGCGAGCTCTTTCGCGAGCAACAGCGTGAAGCCGTTCAGCGCCCACTTGGTGAGGCGGTAGCTCGGAATGTCGAGCGCGCGCATGCTCTCGAGGTTGCCGGCGCCGGAGCTCACGTTCACGAGGCGCGGCTCGTTGCCGCGCCGGAGCAGCGGAAGGAGCGCGCGAGCGAGCCAATACGGTGCCCAGAGGTTCGCGGCGAACGCCCGTTCCATCGTGGCGTCGGAAACTTCGGTCACGCCCTTCACGCCGCCGTCGATCTGCACGGCCGCGTTCGAGAAGAGCACGTCGAGCGCCCCGAAACGTTGCTCGACGGCCGCCGCGACGCGCGGCGCAGCGTCGCGTGCGGTGAGGTCGGCGGCGAGCACGCTGAGCCGCTCGCCGCTCGGATCGAGCTCGCGGCGCGCGCGTTCGAGCCGCTCGGGATCGCGGGCGACGCCGACGATTTGGGCGCCCTCGTCCAAGAAGAGCTTGGCGGTCTCGAAGCCGACCCCGCGCGAGATGCCGGTGATGACGATGCGCTTGCCTGCGAGGGCGGCCATGGGCGCCCTTATACGCCCTCGCCTCCCTTTTTTCGATCGAGGAGTCGCGGAACGGCCATAGGATCCATGTCGTGAAGTCTTCGTCCGTTGCGCTTCTCACGAGTCTCGGCGCGTGCGTCGTCGCCGCGTGTTCCACGCACGAGAACGGCCGGAATCCGCCCGTCTTCGGGGGCGAGGGCGCCGTGGTCGCAAAGGAGCAGCCGCTCGAGCCGGCCGCCGCCGAGCCCCCGCCGTATACCGGGCCCTGCAAGGGGCTCGCTCCGGCGAGCGACACCGCGCTGTTCGATGATTTCGAGGACGGCGACAACAAGCCGTTCAAGGGGTTCGAGCGCGAGGGCTGGTGGTGGACGGCGACCGACACGACGCCTGACGCGACGGTGCTTCCCGCAAAGGGCACCTTCGCGGCCGAGCGCCTGCCCGCGGCCGAAGCCACGAACGATAACCTCTTCGCGGCGCACTTCGCGGCGAGCGGACAGAAGGAATGGGGCGCCGTGTGGGGCTCGACGCTCGCGTGGACCAACGGAGGCATCAAGTGCCCGTTCAACGCGTCGGCCTTCGCAGGCGTCGCGCTGCGGGCCAAGGGCAAGGGTCCGATTCGCCTGACGTTCGGCTTGCCCGAAACCATCGGCGCGGACGGCGGCGGCCAGTGCAAGGAGCGCTGCTACGATAGTCACGGCAAGGTTCTGTTTCTGACCGCGGAATGGCAAACCTTCTCCGTGCCCTGGGACAAGCTCCAGCAAGAGGGCTGGGGCGCGCAGGCTCGCTTCGATCCGGGCAGGTTGATCCAGATCGGGTTCAAGGCCGCCGTGCAAGATCTACCCGTGGATCTCTGGGTGGACGACATCCGGTTCGTGCCGAAGGCCGAGGCCGCGCCGAAGGGTCCTTAGCCGTGCGGGCGAGCGCCGCGGTCCTCGCGACTCTCGTCGCGCTCGCCGCGACGTCGTGCGCCGATCGACCGGCGCGCTCCCCGGCGTCGTCCGCCGCGCCGGAGCGCCTGCTGCCGGCTCGCGTGCGCCGGCTGACGAACGTCGAGCTCGAGCGCACGCTGAGCGCGCTCGTCGGCGCGCCGGTGGACCTCGCCGCGCGGCTGCCTCCCGACGCACGCCAGGACGACTTCACCCCGAACGCCGATCAGGGCACTCCAGCGCCCTGGGCGACGCGCTTCGAAGCGCTGGCGCGCGAGATCGCCGCGAAGACGGCGACCGAGCGACTCGGAGCACTCGTGCCCTGCGCGGCGCGGGCGAGCGCGACTGATCGCCCGTGCGCCGAGAAGCTCGTCGCGACGCTCGGACCGCGGGCGTTTCGGCGCCCGCTCGACGCCGTCGAAACGCAGGCGCTCCACGCCGTGTTCGACGCCGGAGCGAGCGACGGCAAGAGCTTCGCTCGCGGAGCCGAGCTCGTGCTGCGCGCGCTCGCGACGTCGCCGAACCTGCTCTACGTCACCGAGCTCGGTGAAGGAGGGGCTCCCGGCGAAACGGTGACGCTCACTCCGTACGAGATCGCGTCGCTCCTCGCCTACACCGTGCGCGGCGCCCCGCCCGACGCCGAGCTGCTCGCGCGTGCCCAGGACGGCTCGCTGCGGAAACCGCACGTGCGGGAGCTCGAGGCCCGCCGGCTACTCGGCATGAAGGATACGCGCCACCACTTCCGGCGCTTCGTGCTCGAATGGCTGGAGGTCGACGAGCTCGAGCGAACGGCGAAGAACGCCGCGGCTCACCCCGATTACGACGCACTGAAACCGCACATGCTCGCCGAGACGAGCGCGTTCGTGGACGAGGTCATGGTCGCCGAGGGCGCTTCGGTCTCGGCGCTGCTCACGGCCGGCTTCGCGTCGGTCGACCCGCCGCTCGCGCGCTTTTACGGGCTGAAGACCTGGGGCGCGCGCGCTTCGCTCGCGGGCACGGCGCGCATCGGCATTCTCCAGCAGGCGAGCTTTCTCGCCGCACACGCTCACGAGGACTCGACGAGTCCCGTCAAGCGCGGCGACTTCGTGATGAAAAAGCTCCTCTGCAACGAAACGCCGCGGCCGTCCGAGTTCGGGATCGAGGTCGTCATTCCGGGGCCCTCGACCGCGCTCACCACGCGCGAGCGCTTCGCGCAGCACGTGACGGACGGAAGCTGCCGCGGCTGCCACGAGGCGATCGACGCGTTCGGGTTCACGTTCGAGACGTTCGACGCTTCCGGCCGCTTTCGCGCTACGGAGAACGGGCAGCCGGTGAACTCCGTGACGCGGGTGACGCTCGGCAGGGAGACGGTCCGGTTCCAGAACAGCGTCGAGCTCAGCCGTTTTCTCGCCGGGAGGTCGGAAGTGAAGGAATGCTTCGCGCGCCAGGCGTTTCGCTACTTCAGCGCCCAACACGACCCGGGCGTCGAGCAGAGCTACCTCGCGCTACGCAGCGCGCAGGGCGACGCGCGTTCCGGTAATCTCGTGGAGGAGCTCGTCGTGTACGCCGCGAGCGACCTTTTCGTGAAGCGCGAGGTGCGCTCGCCGTGACGCGCCTCGGTCGCCGCGCATTTCTCTCGGCGCTCGGTGCGTCGGGGGCGCTCTTCGCATTCGACGATGCGCGGGGCGACGCCTCGGCGGTCGCGGCAAAAGGCGCGCGCGGCGCGTACGGGGCGAGCGGCAAGCCGCTCCGTCTCGTCTGCGTGTACATGCCGCACGGGCGCGCCCACGAGCTCTGGCAACCCCGCCCAGGCTTCGACATCGCGTTCCCGGACGCGACGCTCGCGCCGTTCGACGATCCGGCGGGATACGGCCGCAGCTTCAAGCGCGAGCTCCTCGTCGTCGACGGGGTCGATCTCAGCGCCGGTATCGCCGCGGGAACGACCGGCCACGACGCGCCGCGCGCCATCTTCACGGGCAGCGGCGCCGACGGCAAAAATCCCTCGGTCGAGCAGTTTCTCGCCGACGAGCGGGGCCTCGGAGCGGACACGCCGCACACGAGCGTCGTCCTCGGAGTCGGCAACGACGCCTCCGACATTCTCTCGAACGTGAGCTGGGCGCGCGGCGGAACCGCGATTCCGAAGTGGATCGATCCGGCGCAAACCTTCGCCGAGCTCTTCGGCGCTCCGCTCGGTGCACGACAGGAAGAGCTCGAGCGCGAGCGCAAGGCAGGTAAGAGCGTACTCGACGCCGTACGGGGGGATCTCGGACGCCTGCGGGCGCGCGCGCCTGCGTCGGAGCGCGCGAAGCTCGAACAACACGCGCAATCGTTGCGTGAAATCGAGAAGCGCCTCGTGGGAGTTCGGCGTGATTGCGTCGTTCCGGACCCGCCCGATCGTGCGAGGTTCCCGCGCTTGCGCGCGTTCGGCGGCGGCGAGCCGTACCTCGACGCCGTCACCGACCTCCAGATCGATCTCCTCGCTCGCGCCATCGCCTGCGACATCACGCGATTTTCTTCGCTCTTCCTGGCCGATCTCACGCGGAGCGGCCTCGTCGCCGGCTACCCCGTCGACGTCCACGGGGAGGTCGCTCACCGGTACGACGCGCGCTCCGACCGTCACCCTGGAAATCCGAGCACGTGGCACGCGCTCGGCGTTCAGAACCGCTACACGCACTCGAAGCTCGCCCGCTTGCTCCAGCGTCTCGACGAGTCCGGCGTTCTCGCCGACACGCTCGTCTACGCTTCGAGCGACATGGGCGACCCAGCGCTCCACAGCTCGCGCAACGTGCCGACGCTGCTTCTCGGCGGCGCGGGCGGGCGCTTCGCCATGGGCCGGTACATCGACCTTCGGCGCCCGAAATCCCACGACGGCACCCCGAACAACCGCATCCTGGTTTCGATTTGCCAAGCGTTCGGCGTCGAAATCGACCGTTTCGGCCACGCCGCGGACGCGGCGATCGTCACGGGCCGGCTCGAAGAGCTCTACGGCTGAATCCCGAACGCGCTCGAGCAAGCGGGCTCGCGCTCGGAAGGCCCTCAGGAACGAACGAGGCTGTACACCGCGGCGTCGTGGGCACGGCCGTGGAGGACGAGGCGGCATCGCAGCGTGCCTTCGCGGAGCGCTCCGGCTCGCTCCGCGACGCGCTGGCTCGCGATGTTTCCGAGCGCGACCACGATTTCGAGGCGGATCAAGTCCGTGTTCGAAAAGCCCCACTCTGCGATCGCTTCGACGGCGGCCGTCGCGAAGCCCTGGCGCGTGCGGCTGGTGCGGATCCAGTATCCGAGATTCGCGAGCTTGTTCTCGACGTTCAGCGTGTTCAGGCCGCAGTTTCCGAGGAACGCGCCGCCGGTATCGAAAATACCGAATTCGAAGGCGCGGCCCACCTGTCGGTCCATCGCGCAGTTCTCGACGAAGGTCGCGACGCCGGTTTCGCCGTAGCCCGGCGTGCACCACGGCATCCACGGGGCGAGCTCGGCGCGGGATTCGTTCACGGCGGCGTAGATTGCGGGGACGTCGGCGAGCGTGGGGGGACGAAGCAGGACGGTCACGGGGCCATGGTACCTCGGGTGACGACAACGCCTCGCCGTTGCATTTGTCGCCGGAGACCGCGCCCCGGCTTCGCCGCCATGCGCCGCACAGGGGCGTGCCCGTTGGGCACGCCGGTTGCTGTCTTGGGGATCATGGCAAGCCGTCACGATCGTTTTGCCGTGGTCGCCGCAACGGCCCTGGGGGTGGGAGTGCTCATCGAAGCCTTCCGTCTCTTTCAGCCGTGGGCCGGCTACGGACCGGGTGTTTCGCGGTTGGTTTCGACGGCGCTGATTGTCGTCTGGTCGACGACGGGAGCGGCGGCGCTCCTTCGCCGGCGCCACCGCGTGTTTGCCGGTCTCGTGTGGGTGCTCACGGTTCTGAGCCCGGTGTTCATGATCGCGCACGGCGGGGCGACGCGCGTCGGCGGCTCGCTCCTCGGATTGATCTATTTTCCGCTCGCCGCCGTCGTCGTCGTGGCCCTCAAGAAGACGCTCGATCGCGGCGAATGGGCGACACTTCCGACGAAGGACCCCGGCGGGCGCGTCGCGGGCGCCGAAAAAGGCTACCGCTTGATGACGAGGCCGCGGGGCTAGTCCTCGGCCTTCGGTGACTTCGCCGGCCAGACACGCACGACGCACTCGATGTTGCCGTTGAAGACCTGGCGCGGCGCCTCGGGCTTGCGCCGCGTGCGCCCGAGCGTTTGATCGGCGGCCATGAGGAGCGCGACGCGCGCCGATGGGTGCCGGTCGACGAGCCGAGCCAGATCGCGCGGCAGATCGAGCGCACGCTCCAGGCGCTTGCCGTACGGCGGGTTCGAAACGATCGCGCCTGCGGCTGCGTGCTCGAAATCGGCGAGCGGGCCGACCTCGAGCGTCACGTCCACACCGGCGCTGCGTGCGGCGCCGCGAGCGAGCTTGAGCGCGCGGTCGGAAGCGTCGCGCGCGAGAATCGGCGGCACCGGCGCGCGAATCGCCGCGCGTGCCGCCTCGCGGAGCTCGCTCATTGCTCGCCGGGCGCCGGCGTCGAAGCTCGCCCAGCGTTCGAAGCCGAAGCGCTCGCGCGCGAGGCCCGGGGCGACGTTCTTGGCCCAGAGCGCGGCCTCGATGGCGAGCGTCCC